>CAKPCA010000003.1 GCA_934141145.1 uncultured Bacilli bacterium | reverse complement strand
TGTGCAATAATTTTTTATTGTTTACTTTTTTGATTTTTTTACAAAAAACTATTGACTATTCATAGTTGGTCTCCTTATAAAAATAAACCGATAATTTTTGGTAAAAACACATATAAATAAAGACCTGCGGCCAATATAGATGCAGTAAATACTGCTGCAGATGCACAGTCCTTAGCAATTTTTGCAAGTTCATTATATTCTTTTGTAATTAAATCTACAGTTGCTTCTATTGCAGTATTTAAAAGTTCTGCAATAATAACCATAGCCATTACTACAACTAATATTGCCCACTGCATTTTTGATATATTAAAATAAAAACCAGAAAGTAATACTAAAATAGTAAGAATTGCATGAATTGTTAAACTTTGCTCATTAGTATATGCATAAATATATCCATTTATAGAATTTTTTACACTATTAAAAAATCTTTTTATTCCTCTTTTTTTATGACCATTTACTTTAGGAACCATATTATTACCTTGTAATGCCATAACTATCTAATATCTCCTCTTGAAGTTTAAACATTACTTCTTCATCTTCTTTTTTCATATGATCATAACCTAATAAATGTAAAAAACCATGAGTAGTTAAAAAGCAGATTTCTCTTTTAAAACTATGTCCGTATTCTTCCGCCTGCATTTTAGCTTTTTCTACAGATATATATATGTCTCCTAATATTCTTTCATTTTCTACTCTTATTGTCTTTTCATCTTCTAGTGCAAAACTAATTACATCTGTTTCTCTATCTATACCTCTATAACTTTTATTTATTTCTCTTATTTTTTCATTATTTATAAATATAACATTAAATTGTGCATTTTCTACATTCATATATTTTACTAAATAATCGGTTAATTTTTTTATTTCTTCTATATCTATTTCTTCATTTGTTTCATTAAATACTTCTATATTTTTCATCTTAATATCCCCCATAATGATGAGTTAGTATAAACTATTACTAACACTACTATTATAACTATTACTACTATATTCTTAAATGCATCCGTTCTAAAGAATGATGGTAAATGATCCGATACTACATCTATTATTAAATAAACAAGATATCCAACAAAGCCACCTACTACATTAAGTATAATATCATCTATATCAAATGTTCTTCCTATTCTTAACTGCGTATACTCAATAACACCTGATGTTATAAGTGAAATTATTACTATAAACATAGGTCTTCTTGTTTCTAATATATAAGAAACAAATATACCAAATGGAATAAATAGTATTATATTCCCAAGTATGTTCTTCATAAATACTTTAGAACCAATTTCATACCTAAAGATTTCTTTAAATGGAATAAAATTATTAGTTCCATAATTAACATCTTGAAATGTTACTACATAGAAAAGTAACATTGCATATATAAGAAAAGCTAACATAAACAATTCTTTATATAATACAAATTTATCTCTATGAACTATCAAATAAACTATCCTAATTGTTACTATTACTGTTGTAAATATTAAAAACATTGGCCAGTTTGCACTTATTGCATTTTTTAAAGTTTCTTCTATCATCTATTGCACCTTCTATTCTTCTGGTATAATTTTTTCTTCTTTTCCTATTTGTTCATAACATGAAAAAAATATATCTAATACTATTTTACTATCTTTTGCATAAAATTTCAAAGTTTTTTGTGAAGTTATATACTCATCTTTATCAAGTGACTGTAAAATCTTTTCTTTTGCACTAAAAATAGCCTTTTTCTTAGCTTCTTCTATAGTATATTTATCATTTATTATATTTACCTTTTGCTCTTCTTCTATACCTAGTTCAAAAGGAACTAATCTATTTTTTAAGCTTAAAATTTTTCTCCTTTCAAAATTTTTAAATCTTCTTTTAGAAATATATTTATTACCTAAACGCATATATACACTTTTTTTCTTTTCGTTAGTATATTTTTTTTCGGTATATTCTAAAGGAAACTCTATATTTACATTGTACCAAACTTCTGCATAAACTTTTCCTTTAGCATTTACTATCTTCTTTATTTCTTCATCTTTTGTTATTGCGCCACTTATTATTATATCTCCTTTATTAACATAAGTGTTATTATCTACTACCTTTACTCCTTCTTCTGCATATATTTTTCTAAGTACACCTGACTTTGACGCGACTATATTTGTGTATTCATCTTTTTCTTCAGTTACCTTCTTTTTTCTTTCTACTACCTGGACTTCATATTTTGTTCCTACATCAGTTATTTCTATCCATTCTATAGTATCATTGTATTTTTCTAATAATTCGCTTTTTATTCTTTCTTTTTCTTTATATGATTTTTTTAATTTATATTTTTTTATATTATAATTTTCTAAATCCTTTTTTATAAGATTATTTAATTCGTTATTTGTACTTATTACATCAACTTCAAAAATTATATTACATAAATATATTAAAAATAAAATACCAAAAGTAAACATAATTAGAAAATATTTATGTTTATTTAATAATTCTTTAAATTTTAACAATCCAGTATTGTTAATCAAAGTAATATCATATATTGATTTTATTTTTAATAATTTATCGTAATCTTTATAATTTATCTTAATTAAGGCTTCTTTATATGAAATTTGTTCTAATTTTAATATGTTTATATTATTATTTTTACATCTAAGAATAAATTTAGGAATATTTTTACCACTTACTTTTAATATTAAATAACTATTCATTAAGCGCCTCAAATGATATTTTTTTATAATTTCCTAGTATTAAAAGTTCATCATTTAATAATTTGTTTATAGTAAGATTATCTCCATCTATAGTTATCTTTTTATTTAATGAATATATAATTATTTGTTTTTGAGCAATTATTCCTAATTTTGTATAGTATTGTACATTTATACAATTTTCTTTTATTATTATCTTAAATTCATTTTGTTTTATATAATTTTCTAAGTTTCTAACTAATTTCATATTCTTCACCTAATTAATTATATGAAAAAAAAGAAACTTAAGAAGTTTCTTATAAATTTAATAGTTTATTTTTAATAATTTTGTTTACTTCACCCATATCAGCACGTGCTTTTAATTTAGGTGATACTTCTTTCATAATTTTACCCATATCGTTTTGAGATGTTGGATTAACTACTTTAAATGCTTCATCAATAATAGCATTTACTTCTTCTATTGTTAATGGTTTTGGTAAATATTCATTTAATATATCTATTTCTTCATTATATGAAGTGACTAAATCATCTCTGTTTGCTTTTTCAAAATCAGCTATTGCATCTTTTCTCATTTTTACTTGTTTAACAATTACACTTAATATTTCTTCATCTGTTAGTTCTTTCTTTTTGCTAATTTCTTCCATTTGAATCATAGCTTTTACTGATTTTATTGTATCTACAGCTTTTTTGTTATGTTCTTTCATGGCACTTATTAAATCTTTTTGTAATCTTTCTTTCATAATTATCTCTCCTTATCAAAAATAAAGCAGTATAACTGCTTTATATTAGTCTCTATCACGACTTTGGTTTTTTCTACTATTTTTTATACCAGCTTTTTTAGCTTCTCTTCTTTGTATACCTGGTTTAGAGTAATGTTCTCTTTTTTTACATTCTGAAGGGATTCCACTTTTTGCTACTTTTTGTTTAAATTTTTTTAAAGCACCATCAATATTACCGTTTTTTACCACAACTTTAGTCATCAATCGTCCCTCCCTTCGCTTTTACTAAATAGATTATAACACCAGTAATGTTTTATTTCAACATTTTTTGCAATTTTTTTAAAGAAAAAAGAAGCAAATTTTGCTTCTTTTACTAGTATTTACAAAAATTACCATCTATAGCTCTTCTAATTGAGGAACCTAGATATCTTCCTAAATCTGTAAATACATTAAGGCCTTTCCATATTGCACTTATCCAAGATGCAGATACTGCACCTGCACTTATCTTTATCATGTCTTCTTTAGTTAATTTTTGCATTTTTCCTCCTATCTGCATCTAAATGGTCTTGAAAAACCATCAAAAATGCCTATTATAAATGAACCAATCGCACATATGGCCGCAATAGTCCCAGCACTCATTCCTCCTGCTCTTATACTTAACATTTCTTTACTATTTAATTTTTCCATTTTTTCTCCTTCTTTATTCTATTTTTATTACTCTATCAAATAAATCACTATTAATATTTCTATGTGAAATTAAAATGAATGTAATATTGTATTCAGTTTTTATTTTTTTAATCATTTTTCTTTCACTTTTTGCATCTATTTCATTCATTGTCTCATCTAAGATTAAAATTTTCTTTTTTCTTAATAGAGACCTCGCTAATAATATTCTTTGTCTTTCTCCTCCAGATAAATTTTGGCCATTTTCAATCAGAATAAAATCTAAATCAATTTTTCTATCACTTAAAATTTTATTTACTCCAGTTATTTTTAAAACTTTATTAAATTCTTCTTTAGAAATATCATTATACATTTTTATATTATTTAATATAGTATCTGTGAATATATATTCATTTTGTGAAACATAGCATATATTATTTATAATATCATCTCTTGAAATATCATTTATATCAACATCATCAATATAAATCATTTTTCGGTCTATAGGAAGTTGTTTAGTTAAGAGTTTAAATATTGTGGATTTACCAATACCACTTTTACCATTTATAAATATAAATTCACTTCTATTAATATAAAAATTTACATTATTAAATATATTATTAATACCATTATACGAGTAGCTTAAATTTTTAACACTTATTTTATTCTTAAAAGAAAAGAGATTTGAAGTATCGGTGATATAACTCATTTTATACAAATTATTTATTCTTGTTAAAGAATTTTTAGCCTCTATAAAAGTATTATCTATATTCATAATATTTTTAACAGATGAAAACAAAAATATTAAAAGAGAATTATAAGTAATTAAATCTGAAATAACTATATCATTTGATTTAACAAGTTTTATGCCTAAAAATAATATAAAAATATTAAAACTATTAAATAAAAAATCAATTATTAAATTTAAATTTGAAACTTTCTTATTCAAAATATTATTTTGAAAAGAAAATTTACTATACTCTTTTTCATACTTATTATATATTTCATCTTTAATATTTAAATTTTTGATAGTATCTATTCCAAGTAGTCCATCTATTAATAATGTATTAACATTTGATGCACACTCTTTTACTTTAATAATATGTTTTCTTATTTGCTTTCTTGAAGTTATGTATATAAAAATTAGTACAAAAATAAGTAAAATTGAAAAATATGATAACAAAACATTTATATAAAACATAAATATACATACTGCAAAAACAAATAAAATATCTAATACTGTCGTAAAACTGAATTCTGAAATGAAATTTTTTACACTTGATACATCATTTATTCTAGTTACAATATCTCCGACTGGCCTTTCGTGATGATATTGTATTGGAAGTGATAAAATTTTGTTATAAGTCTTACTAGTTATATCAATATCTAGTTTTTTATTAAAAGATAGTAATTTTTTGTTTCTAACAATCTCTATAGTTAATTTTAACAAAGAAATAATCAAGAAAAGAATTAGTATATTTTTTTTATTTTTACTAATATATAAATTACTAAAGTAAAAAGAATTAATACCACCTAATAAAGAGAGCGTTACAGATAGAATAACTATTAATAAAATTTCATTTTTATATCTATCTAAAATTTGTATAAAGTCGGTTTTGTGGTTTTCTTTTTCAGTAACTATATTAGTAGTTTTTTCAAATGTAATAATTATATTGTTCCATTCTTTAGAAAAATCACTAATTGAATATTTAATTTTTCCTCTAATTGGATCAAAAATAACTATTTCATTATCAATAATTTTGTCAATAATAACAAAATGAGAGAAATTGTTATCAAATTTTAAATGTGCGATTATTGGAAGATTTACTTCATATAAATTATCAAGTTCACATCTATATGCATTTGAAATTAGTCCTAAGCTATTTGCAGTATCTACAATATCATATACGCTTGTCCCATTTTCATTTGTTTTTGTAAGTGTTCTTAGTTTATTTATATCAATACTTCCTCCATAATATTTAATAATATTATAAAGTGTACATACACCACAATCTTTTATACCATCTTGTTTAATGTACTTATAACTCATTTTATCTCCTCCATAATATATATAAGCTATAAGTTTTTAAATTCCCTTAAAAAAATAAAAAAAATTAGAATTTTATTCTAATTTTGCACTTTTCAATATATTATATAGCTCTTCACTATTATTTTCATAATCAGATTTTAATAATACTTGATTAGAATATAGTACATATCCTTGTGCATTTTTAAATTCTGTTACTGAAAAAATATAAATACAATCAGATGAATCTGTACTTTTACCACTATATTCTACTTTTGTTATTACTTTATCAGATAAATCTTGTACTTCTTCTTTTTTATATATTTTCATATCATTTCTTGTTTTCTTAAAATACTCTATCTGATTATCTAATATTTCTTTTGCACTATTTTCTTCATAATCACTCAAAGTATACGTAAATACACCCATAATGATTTGTCTTTTATCATCTTTTACATATAGATCATATTCTCCTACTTCACTTGTTTTAAAAGTTTCCTTAAAAGTATATGATACTTTATTATCTTTTGTCTTATAAGTTATTTCTTTTGCTTCTTCTTTTTTTATTTTTTTTTCCTTAATTGTTCCAAAAATTGAGGAAACTATTAATAATAATACTATTAGTATTGCTGGTAATAATACAAATAAATATTTTACATTAATTTTTGAAACAATATTTTTCATTTTATCTTTCATTTTATCTCCTTAATCTACTATATCATTATTTTCGAATTTTACATCTAGGAACTTTCTACTTGATAGAAAATCACACATATGAACAAATCTCTGATATTTATCTTTTGGAAGTGGAAGTACTACATCACTATATGGATTTGTATTCCATTCTCCCATATGAGATGAAATACATTTATCTAAGAAATTTATTTCATCTTCTGTTAATGATAATTTATCTTTATTTTCTTTTAACATTTTACCTACTAATATAGGATGATCAAATCTTGTATATTTTTCTTCTGTTTCACCATGTTTTAATCCATCATGAACTAATATACTCATTAAAAGCAAATCTTTTTCATCATCTGTAAATTTATGTCCAATACTATTATTATCCAAAAGTTCTTTTGCTATTCTAACCGCAGCTTTTGTATGTCTTACAAGTCCACCATCACCTAAAGAAAAAGAAGGATGATATTTACCTGTTGAACTTGCGGCTACTTTAAAAAAATAACTTGGAAGAAGATCTACTATCTCACTAGTACATTTTTTATATCTATCACTTTTTATATAAGAAATTTCTTTTGTAAAAACTTCTGTTTTATTAATTACATCATTCATTTATCTCACCCTCTTAATTATACCATTAAAAAATGAATTTTAAAACACTTCAAAGAAAAAACAAATCTATTTTCAGATTTGTTTTATATTATTCATTTGCTTTCAAACTAGAAACCATATCTATTTTATTTACTTTCTTAGAAAGTATTCTTGATACTATAGTCGAAACCAAAATAGTACCTATAATTGCGATTAAATAAGTACTTAAATTAATATATGCACTAAAATCATAGTTATCTGCTATAACACTTTTAAATATCCATGATGTCATATAATAACCAGTTGGAAGTCCAATTATTATTGATAATACTGTAATCCAGTTATTTTGCTCAACAAATATCTTTTTGATTTTTTTATTACTAAATCCTAATACTTTTAAAGTTGCAAATTGATATTGTTTTTCACTATATGAAAGTATTCCCATGTTATAAATAATTATTGCGCCGAGTCCTATAGCAAATACTATAATAAGCATAATCATACTCTTCATCATTGAAAGCATTGATTCTAAGCTATTTTTAAGTTCATTTATATCTTGTACTAAACTTACATTTTTAATATCTTTAATGCCTTTTAAATCAGTATTTGTATAAAGTGAATCAGGTTTATAATCAATATCTAAACTTTCTAAATATTCTTTAGTCATTGTTAAGTTTTGTACTTGTGGATCTTTTGTTAATCCTACTATTTTTGATTCATAATACTTGTTAACGCCATATATATGCCATTTAATTGTGTCACCAACTTTTAAATTCTTTTGATCTGCTAATTTTCTTGTAATATAAACACCATTATTTTTATTAACTTTAATAAATTTACCATTTTCATTTTGGAATCTTACTAAGTTTCCGGCATCTGTTACAAATATTGTATTTGCTTCTCTTTCTTTACCTATTTTTGTTTCAATAGTAAGTGTTTCACTAGTATTATCACCATATTTATCAGTTAACACTTTTAATTCATCATCTTTTATATTTTCCTTTAATGATAATTTATAATTAAAGTTATACAAATCTTCAAATTGTAACTTAATAAAATGATTCATACTATTTAACATACCAAATGCACATACAATAAGCATGCAGCATCCAACAATACCTACAACTGCTGTTACAGTTCTAAATTTATTTCTAAGTATATCTCTATAGTTCCATTTACTAGAGAAATTTAATTTTTTAAATATACCTTTTGTACTTAAATTAAGTGAACTTACCTTTACATTAGGTACTTCATTTCTAAGTGCTTCAGCAGTTTTTTTAAATAGTTCCTTACGACAAGTTAAGTATGTTATAAATGAAACTACCATTACAACTAATAATGCTACTAAATAACTAAGTGGTTTTACAACTGGTACACCGTTTGGAACTTCAAAATAATCCATTTCCATATTTAGAAAGAATGTTCCAATAAAGTATTTACCTAAAATAATACCAACTATTGCTGCAGCAAGTGATACAAAGAAACCATAACCAACATAATGCATTACTATTTTAGAATTTTTTATACCAAGTGCTTTCATTGTACCTATTTGAAGTTTTTGTTTTTTAACAACTCTTGTCATAGTTGTAATAACTGAAAGCATTGCGATGAATAAGAATAACCCTGAGAAAATACCTACATAAGATGCTCCTTCATCTATTTCTCCTTGGTATCTTTGATAAGATAATGTATCTTCAATTTTTACTATTGCTTTTGCATTAGATACTTTATCCTCTATATCTTCTTTTACGCTTGTTACATTTTTCTTTTTATTTACATCAATCATAATATAGTTATATGGTATATATTCTTTATAATTAAAGCTTGTTACATATTTATCAAATATTTTTTCATCAGTTATTTTCATTTCTTTCATTACTAAACCTTTTATATAACTTTCAGGAATTTCATTAACTGATAAATATACAAATCCAAAATTTTCTCTATTTGGAACAAGTTCTGACTCATCTTTAACATCATAAATATGATCTGGTACATTAATAAGTCCTAATATTTTTTCTTCTAAAGAGAATGTATCATATTTAATTTTTATTGTGTCTCCAACTTTTAAATTATTTTTTTCTGCATAAAAGTTATCAACCCATACACCTTTTTTATTAACATCAAATTTTTCTCCATCCATTATATGAAATTTTGAAATATTATTTGAATCAATAAAACTAAGTAAATATGTTTTATCTTTATCATCCTCGTCAATTGCATTAACAACAAGTTTTTTTTCTGCATCTTTAACATTATCTAATGATTTAATTTTATCTAAATCTTTATCACTTAGATTACCCATTACATTTAAATCTTGTATATTATTATTTTTGTAAAAATTATCTGCGGCACTAGTCATACCATCCATATATGCTTCAATACCAACATAAACCATTACACCAATTAATACCATTAAGAATATTGTTATAAATTGTGATAAATTTTGTTTTATATCACGAAACATTTTTTTCTTAAGCATATTACCACTCTACCTCATCAATGTTTTTAGGATGTTTATTTACTGTATTACTTTCTATTTGGCCATTTTTAAGTCTAATTACTCTATCAGCAACTTCTGCGATTAAAGCATTATGTGTAACTATAATAACTGTATTTTCTCCGTTATTTGCATCACATTGTTTTTTAAGTAATTTTAATACTTCTACACCTGTTTTTGAATCAAGTGCACCAGTAGGTTCATCACATAAAAGTAATTTAGGATTTTTAGCAATTGCTCTTGCGATTGATACCCTTTGTTGTTCGCCTCCTGATAATTGGTTAGGAAACTTATTTAAATGATTTTCAAGTCCTACTTCTTTAAGTATCTTTTTAGCTGATTTAGGTTTTTTTACAATATCTTTTACTATTTCAACATTTTCTAAAACTGTTAATGTTGGAAGTATATTATAAAATTGGAATATAAATCCTACATTTTCTGCCCTATAACTAGTTAGTTCTTTATCACTTTTTTTAGATATATTTTCTTTATCTATTATTATATCACCACTTGTTACAGTATCCATTCCTCCAAGTAAATTTAAAAGTGTTGATTTACCTGCTCCTGATGGGCCAAGTATACAAACAAATTCCCCCTTTGGTAATGAAAAACTTACATTATCAAGTGCATTATAAGTTTTATCACCTATTTTGTAACCTTTTGTTACATTTTTAAATTCTATAAAATTATTCATAACTCCTCCTTACAAATATGATATTTTTCTCACATTTCTTGTTAATTATACATTTATATTATTCTATAGTCAATAGAATATGATATTTTTTTCACATTTTGTTGTAAAAAAACAATTTTGGTTGTATAATGTTACAAAGAAAGAGGTGTTAGTATGTCAGAAATTAGAATTCCTACACAAAAAAGATCTATAGAAAAAAGAGATAAAATAATAAAAAAAGGGTTTGAACTAATGTGTGAAAATGGATACTTTAATACTAATACTAATGATATTGCAAAATATGCGAGTGTTTCAACTGGTATTATTTATCAATACTTTAATGATAAAAAAGAAATATTTATAGAAGGAATCAAGGATTACTCTAGCAGTATTATGTTCCCTATTTTAGATGTATTAAATGTAAATGATATAAAATTTGATAACTTAGATAAATTGCTTGATAAAATGCTTGAGATATTTATAAAAAAACATACTATGACTAAAAAAGCACATGAAGAAATGATTGCTTTATCTCATTTAGATGATGAAATAGCAGAAATTTTTCATAATCAAGAAATAGATACTACAAATAAAATTGTAACAGTACTTGAAAATAATAATATACATTCTAAAAATTTAACTGAAAAAGTACATATTATTATAGGTATTGTTGAAAATTATTGTCATGAAGTTGTATATCATAAACACAAAACTATTAATTATGATATTATGAAAAAAGAAGTAATAAAAATGATAAGTACACTACTAAATAGTTAATACTTATCATTTTTTTCTATCCACATCATTATCAAATTAACAATATAATCTATTTCTTTTGCATTTAATTCTTTATTCATTTCTATCTTATGCCATTTATAAAGACAACTTCTACAACAAGTTGCAGTTGCATGTTGTGCTATAAAAACAGGATGACCTCTCATTGGAGTTTGTTTTCCATCATTTAAAATAACTTTAGGTTTTAATCTTTTATTTATAAAATCATATGCATGAGATTTAATTTTTTCAATTCCTTTATCATTTATATATTCTATATCTTTACTTTTTAATTTAAAACTACTTCTAAATTTAGATTTAGATAAACTATCTAATACTTCATCATAATTTTTCATACTAATTTATTAAATATGAATATATATCTAATGATAATTTTTCTACATTATGTCTTATTACCCCATCATCTATTGTTGCATAACTATTTAATATAGTCTCACATTTAATATTTTCTTTATCAAAATCAACTGGGTCTTTTTGTTCTAAAGTAGCATATTTTTCTGCTATGTCTTTATCAATTACTCCTGTATTAGCAACTACTATATCTATTTTATGATTACCTAAATAGCTATTTAATATATTAACATGATCACTTACTTTAAAATCATCTGTTTCACCAGGTTGTGTTACTAAATTACAAACATACATTATTTTAGCTTTTGAATCATCTAATTCTTTAATTACATCTAAACTAAGTAAATTAGGAATAATACTTGTAAATAAACTTCCCATACTTAAAATAATCAAATCTGAATTTCTTATTGACTCTATAACTTCATCACATACTTTTACTTTATCTTTATAAAAAACACTATCTATTTGCTTAGGAGATTCTGTAATATAATGTTCACCTTCAACAATACTTCCGTCACTCATTTTCCCAATAAGCGTTACATTATCTTCTGAAAAAGGTACTACTTTCCCTTTTAAATTTAATACTTTACTAATTGCAGTTATACCATCTGACAAATTACCAGTCATATTCGCAGATGCAACTAATAATAAATTACCAACTGTATGATCATTTAATTCACTATGTGCATCAAATCTATAATTTAATAATTTTTCCATTAATGGTTCAGTTTCTGCAAGTGATATCATTACTCTTCTAATATCTCCCATTGCTGGTACATTAAATTCTTTTCTTAGTTTACCAGTACTTTTACCATCATCACATACAGATACAACACTTGTTATTTCAAGTGGGAACTCTTTTAATCCCTTTAGTAATGTAGACATACCAGTCCCACCACCAAAAACAGTTACTTTTTTCATTCACATCACCTTTTTAATTATACTACATAGTATAAAATATTAAAATCTTTTTTAATTAAATGCTATTTCAGTATCAATTTCATCATCAACAATTGCAATACATAAGAAAATAATACCACTAATTAAAATTAGTAGGGATCCATAAAAAGAAGCATGTATTAAAATTTTCTTCTTATTACTATCATATGGTTTTAAATTTTTTACATCGTCATAACTATTTTCAGTAAAGTAAGCATATATTACAAGTAATATACTAAATATTAATATCATTAAATTTTGATAATCTTTCTTACTTTTTTCATCGTCATTCAGTAAATATTTTACCTCTTTACTATTAGCGTAATAACTAAGTCCTATTATTATTATATAAATAATCCATACAAAATTTTCAACCTTTATATCATGCAACTTTTCTAATTTTTCTTCCATACTATATAATATTTTTAATATAAAAAAAAAGAACCTTTTCAAATGGTTCTTTTATCAAAGTTCAGATTTATGAACTTAATCTTCAATATACTGGTGCCCCATATTAAATAAATTATTTTCTATATAATATTTTAGAATCTGTCGATCATCTTCGTCTATTTTGCCGTAAACATCGTTTTCAAAATTAACTCCTCTTTCTTTAAATGGTTTATATAATTCTCTTATACTACCATAATTATATTCCCATACAAACTCTCCACGATATATACTAATTTCATTATTATACAATCCATATCCATCTCTATCTACCGCAGTATACAGTATTGATGTTTTATTGTTAGATTTTCTTATTACATCAAAACGTCCTGCAAGATTTCTATAATAATCTATAACATTTAGTTTTTTTGCAGATATTTTATTCGTTATGCAATATCTTAACGCTTTATCAAGAGATTCAAAATAATTACCATCAATAGACCATAATCTCATTTCGGGTGCAGGTAATTCTGGTAGTGGATTTATATTAACAGATTTTCCATAGTACATTTTTTTCATCAAAGAAGTAGTTTTTTCCATAAGATCTTTATCCTGTAAAGCTTTTTTTAGTGCTTTTGTTTCTAAATCTAAACAAGTACCACTTTCTCTAAATTCTTGATTTTTTTCTTTTGCTGGATTAACAATATTTGCCATTTCAAATTTCTCCTTTTTATGATTATATCATATTCTTATGCAATTTTATAACATGATTTTGTATATCACAATATTAATACATTACCTACAAATTTCTTTAAATACAATATAAAATAAAAAAAAGAACCTTTTCAAATGGTTCTTTTATCAAAGTTCAGATTTATGAACTTAATCTTCAAAATACTGGTGCCCCAGAAGGGATTCGAACCCCTGACCGCCGCCTTAGAAGGGCGTTGCTCTATCCAACTGAGCTACTGAGGCACTCAAGTTCTGTCCTTTTTCAAAGACAAATAGATTATACAATAAATTTTAAAAATTATCAATATCTTTTGCTAAATTTGTTTATTATTTACAAAAAAGTTAATTTTTGATACTCCATAACTATCCATAACTGAATAAGAAATACTATATATTACTTCTTCTAATACTTTTGACTGTTCTTTATTATCAAATAAATATTCATTAAAATTTAGATCTACTTCATCTTCATCAAAACTATAGTCTAATAGTTTTGCATTATAATTTAAATAACTCATTAAATTACTTTCATATGATATTTTGCTTGATAATTCATCAATAATTATTTTTATCTTTTCTTGATTTGTATTTACATATTTAGTAACAGGTACATAATATGTCTGATTTACATTATTTTTATTTACATAATATATTGTTACCTTGGTAATATCATCCAAATTAGATATATCATATTCTTTATTTATTCCAAAATTCCTATCTAATGTTTCATTTATATATTTACCTGTTTTAGGAAGTTTTGTAAGCGGCTTATTATCAATTAATATTTTAACATTTTTGATGTTATTTATGCTAGTCATAGTATATACAATACTTTCTATTATTTTTTCTTCATACTCACTTTTTACATCTAATAAATTGGAATTAAAATCAAGTACTACAGTATCTTCCTCTATTTTTTTTGAGTTTAATTTTGTATCTGTAGGAATTATTGCAGTAAAACCATTTGGTACTTTACTTGAATATTTACCATCAATAACCATAGCTTCTACTAGTTCTTCTACTAAATTTATAGTTTTAACAGAATTAATAGATATATTTGTTTTAGAAATATATCCATTTTTATCCATCAAAAATATATCATGATATTTTATATTTTGCTCATTAAATATACTCTCATTTTTTTGTACTACTTGTTTTTCTGGAAATAAATAAAATAAAAAGACAATTAATAGTAGTGCTGAATATTTTAGTATTTTTTTTACAGAAAAATCCTTTATCATTTATTATCACCTACAAAATTATATGTACAATTATAAAAAAAATGAGACTCTTTATAAAGATATCTCATTTAATTTTAGTAATTCTACTACAGCACCACTTCTACCTTTAACGCCAAGTTTTTGCATTACATTAGATATATGATTTCTCACAGTCTTTTCACTAATTTTAAGTTTTTCTGCTATATCTCTTGTAGATTGGTTCTTAATTAATAACTCGAATACTTCTCTTTCTCTTTTAGTTAATATTCCTTTACTCATATTAATCCTCACTTTCTTAGTAAGAGGTGTATATATAATTACTCATATTATTGTATGATAAAACTTAAAATTTGCGATAAAAAAAATAACTATTAAGTTATTTTTGAAATTTAACTGATATATACATTTTAGAATCAAAATTCTTTTGTACTAAGTTCATAATGTTATTTGCAAGAAGAGAATCATGTTTATCTTTTATTACTACTACTCTAACCTGATCATCTTTTATTTTTACAAAATTCTCTACTTTATATTCATCTTTTATTTTTGTACTTATTTCTTCTTCTTTTCCTTTCATTATATTTAGTACTTTTAATTCTTCATATGCATTGTTTTTTTCTTCACTAGTTGCTTTATCACTTGTTAGTATTGTTTGAAGTTCTGTTATTTTCTTATTTCTTTCTTCATTATTTTCTACTTTAAGTGCACTTATTGTTTCGTTTTGTTCTGTTACTGTTACTTTTACTGTATTCTTTTTTGTTTCACTATTTGCTGCTTCTAAAAAATCTGATGGCATTGTAATATAATATACACTTAATACTAAAATTAAACTAAATAAAGTGAGTAGCCAAATGCTTTGTTTATTTATCATTATTTTCCCTCCATACTTACTACTAAAGTATATTAGAAAATTAAATTTTTATTACAAAAAAAAGAAAGTATTATTTTCTTGATACATACTTTCCGTCTTTTGTAGATACTATTATTTCATCACCAGTATTTATAAATAATGGAACTTTAATAGTCAATCCATTTTCAAGTTCAGCGTCTTTTTGTGCTCCACTTGAAGTATTTCCTTTAACTGCATCTGGTGCGAATACTACCTTATAATCTATTTTTTCTGGTAAATTTAATCCAATTAATTCTGTTTCAAAATATACTAATTCTACTTCTAAATTTTCTTTTAAATATTTTATTTCATCTTTAATTTGTTCTTTTGGTAATTCAACTTGTTCATATGTTTCCATATTCATAAAATTATATGTATCACCAGTAGTATACAAATATTGCATAGGCATTTTAGTAATATTAGCTTTTTGAATTTTGATATTGGTATTGAATGTTTTTTCTAAAGTTGTGTTAGCCTTTAAGTTTTTAAGTTTAATTTTCATAAATGCTGCACCCTTACCAGGTTTAACATGTAAAAATTCAACTATTTGATAAAGAGTACCATCAATTATAACAGTCATACCATTTTTGATATCATTAATATCTATCATCATAATTTTATACCTCCATATTATTCATTGCATTTTTTATTATGTTTTTAGAATTTTCTAATTTTTCTTTTTCTTCTTTAGAAAGTGATATTTTCATAACACCTTTTACACCATTTTTATTAATAACAGCAGGCATACCAATATATATATCATCTACTGGTGCGGATACTGTTAATACAATTTCTTCATTATTAAGAATTGCCCTTGTAATTCTTGCAAGAGATGATCCTATTCCATAACTTGTTTCACCTTTGCAATCAATAATTCTATATGCTAAAACTTTAGTTTCATGTTCTATTACTTCTAAATCATTACTAGGTAAAATTTTATTAATAGGTACTACTCCTGCTTCTGCTTTAGACCATATTACAAATTCACTATCACCATGTTCACCAATAACATAAGCATGTATATTATTGGGATTTATTTGAAGTTTTTCTGAAAGTAAATATCTTAATCTAGCTGTATCAAGTACTGTACCACTTCCGATTACTTTACTTGAGCTAAAATTAGAATATTTTCTAGTAACATAAGTCATTATATCTACAGGGTTAGTTGCAACTAAAAAAATACCATTAAATCCATTACTAACTGTATTCAACACTATTTCTTTCATAATCTTACAATTTTTATTTATAAGATCTAGTCTAGTCTCATTATCTTTTTGATTATAACCTGCGCAAATAACTACAATCTTGGCATCTTTACAATCAGAATAATCTCCTTTTTTTACCTTGATTTTAGACTTAGAAAAAACTGATGCATGAGATAAATCCATAGCATTACCTAATGCCCTTTTCTCATTTATATCAATTAATATAAGTTCATCAATATTAAGTTCACTATTAATAATCGCATATGAATATGCAAGTCCCACATTACCTATTCCAACCACAACTATTTTATTCAATTTTTATTCTCCTTAAAAAATAATTTATATTATTTCTTTTCTTTATGAACTGTATGCTTTTGGCATGTTGGACAATATTTACTTATTTCAAGTCTATCAGGTGTATTAGTTTTATTTTTTTCAACGAAATAATTTTCTTTTGAAACACCTAATTTACTTTTGCATTCTGTACATTCTAAAGCAACATAACTTCTTGCTTCTTTTTTCTTTGATTTTCCCATAATACTTCCTCCTCTTTTTTTAACTATCAATAATTATAGCACATTATTTTAAAATTTCAAATACTTTATTTGATACTCTTGCACTTATTTTTGTATTTACAGGTGAAGTATATGTATTTGTTTTACTATATCTTACATTTGGAGATAGTACAGTTATTGCATATTTTGGATTATCACTAGGTGCATATCCTATAAATCCTTTTGAAATTGTTTCTACATCTATATTACCATCACCATCTACATCATAAAAACTTTCTGCGGTTCCTGTTTTACCAGCCGGTGATAAAACATTTCCCATACTTCCATAACCTAATGACTTCATAACAGCTTTAAATCCTTCTTTTATTCTATTCATATGTGCATCATCTAGATTTACTTTATTAAGTACCTTAGGTTCTATTTTTTCTTTTAAATCACCTAAACTATCACTATTAGTACTTTCATGTACTTCTTTTAATAAATGTAACTGATACCTATTACCATTTGATGCAAGTGTATTTATATAACTTGCTATTTGAACTGGGGTATACGTATCATATTGTCCAATTGCAAAGTCAAGTAAATGTCCTGGATTTTTACTTGTTCCTTTAAATCCAAATGATTCAACTGGTAAATCAATATTAGTTTTAATACCAAGTCCATACTCTTTAAATGTATTTCTATATATTTCAAATGCATTTTCATTTATTACAAGTGGTCCATTATAATAATAATTTGCTCCTGCTACTTTCATTGCTATTTTATACTGATAACTATTAGATGAATATGCAAGTGCAGAAATATCATTAACATATCCTATATTTTTACTCCAAGAACATTTTGCTGGTGTATTTCTTATTTTTACGCATTCATCCCTCATAGTTGTTCCAATATCTATTACACCTGTTTGATATCCTACAGTCATAGATGCACCTTTTACTATAGAACCTGGGGTTACTGGATTTGTTAATAACGCAGGTGTATTATCATATATTTTATATTCATCATTCTTTTTTACTATTTGTTTTGATGCCATAGCAAGTATTTCACCTGTATTAGGTTCTGTTACTATAACATGTGATCCTGTATAATACGTAGTGTTTACATCATTTGCTTTTGCTTTTGTTATTTCTTCTTCTAATATTTGTTCTACTTCTTTTTGAATATTAATATCTATTGTAAGTACTATATCATTACCTCTTTTTCCTTCACTTAGTAATGTATATGTATTATCATTATTTAGTTTATAACTTGCCTTTGTTCCTTTTAATAATGATTCATACTGATACTCTAAATAACTAATCCCAACTCTGTCATTTAGTGAATAGCCTTCACTTAAATACTTATCTTTAAGTTCAAAAGGAAGACCAGATTTATTATCAGATACACTTCCTAAAATAGTTTTAAAAACATCACCATATAAATACTTTCTTTCCCACTCAAGTTTTACATTAAAACCTTTTAATTTTGATATATTTTCTGCTACATAAGCATATTCATTATCACTAGCATGTGTCTTAATAATCTTTTCATCATAATAATATCCTGTAGTCATTAGATAATATATATATGCTGCTTTTTTATCAATATCAGTATATATAGATAATTCTTCATCTGTTATTCTTTCAATCATTAAATTATTTATATCTTTTTGCGTAATTTGTCTTCTTTTTAGTTTTTCTTTTTCTTCTACTGTTATTTTTTTATATACTTTTTCTTTATTATTTACTAAATAATATTCTTTTAAATTTATTTTATCCAATTTTGAATAATCTACATCTATATGATTTGCAAGTGTTTTAGCAAGTTCTATTTGCTCTTTTGTTGTTGTACCTTTAACCCTTTTATAATAAATAGTATTTACACCTACATTATCTACTAAAAGGTTATAATTTCTATCATATATTCTACCTCTTGGAGTTGATGAACTATAAACAATAGAAACTTTTAAATTATCTAGTTTTTTTGTATATTTATCCTTATTTAATATTTGTATATCAACAAGTTTATACATAATTATTAAAAATAGTACTAATACTAATATTGATATAACTAAAAATCTTTTATTAGATAATATGGATAAATTTATTGATTCTTTTGCTTTATACATTTTTTTGTTTTTATTAGGTTTATTTTTCATGCGTATTCCTCCATTTATAGTTTGCGTGATACTTTTATTTATATAACATATATTTTAAGTGAGGTGATGAAATTTTGAATGATTTTATTATTCAAAAATATGTAGATACTATTTCATTAAATAATATTATGGAATACGCAAAAAAAGAAGAGATTTTTTTAAATGATGCGGAAGCAAATGTATTACTTTGCTACTTAAAAAAGTATTGGAAAGACTTTTACTATGGCTATCCAGAGAATTTAATAAACGAAATAAGAAATAAAATAAGTGAAACTAATTACAAAAAACTAATTATTTTATATAATGAAGCAAAAGAAAAAATTAAGAATAACTCTTAATTTTTTTCCTTTGCATTTTCAATTATTAATTTAAACTTCTCTATTGCTGATGCAAAATCTTTATTAACAAGTACATAATCATATTTACTAGATAAATTCATCTCATTAATAGCAATATTAAGTCTATTTTGAATCATTTCTTTTGAATCTAATCCTCTTTTTACAATTCTTTTTTCTAGTTCTTCTAAACTAGGAGGCATTATAAATATAAGGACTGCATCTTTCATTTTATCTTTAATTTGAAATGCTCCTTGCACTTCTATTACTAAAAAAACATCTGTACCTTCTTCTAAAGATTCTTCTATTTTTGATCTAGGAGTTCCATAATAATTATTGTTATATATAGCATATTCTAGAAAATTATCATTTTTTATCCAATTTTTAAATTCTTCCTCTGTTAAAAAATAATAATCTTTACCATTTATTTCTCCATCTCTTGGACTTCTAGTAGTTGCAGAAACAGATAAATGTCCTTTTTCATTCTTTAAATATTCGCTTACAATTGTATCTTTTCCGACCCCACTAGGTCCAGAAACTACAAATAACTTTCCCTTTTCTTTCTTCATAAAAAATCCTCCATAAATAAATATGAACTAATTTTAGCACTAAAAGGAATTATAATCAAGAAAAATTTTAATGTTTATTTAACTCTTTTATAAATATATGTTACTATGTATGGGTCTTGCACGCTAAATGATTTATTTAAACCTGTACTTTCTGTTTCAGATTTAATTCCTTTAAAAGTACTTGTTATTGTCCCGGTTACTGTGTGTTCATGACTACCAGATTTTGAAATAGCTGTATTAGTATAACCAAGGCCAGAATTTTTTGCGGCATAACCACTTGGATATTCATAAAAGATTACCTCACTAAATGATAGTGGAGGATCAGGATTTTTATATAACACTGTAGACAATGTATGTGTATGTTCACCTGATGAAGAAGTAGTACCATTTGATAAAAGTGAAGTTATATTTCCATTAGGTACATAAGAATGATTATGACTTGGTAAATTATCTGTTTTAAGTATTTGAGTAGTATTACCACCAGTTTGATTTGCATTATATACTAATGCATTGCCAGATTCATCTGTCGTTGTTCCATCTCCTATTATTGTTCTTCCTTCTGAATACTTTTCCCATGTTCCTCCTAATGCATTATGCACTTCTTCTACTGTTTTTAAATTATTACTCATATATATACTTCCAACTGGATACACATTATCTAATTTTAATGTACTATTTTCTAGTTCTTCTAATCTTTTTTCTATATCATTTAATGAATTACTTCCATATTCTATATTACTTACTACTTTTTCATTTAATGTATTTTTTGTCTTGCTTGTATTTGTTATTGTTACTAATAATATACTTATTGATATTAAAAATACTGATAATAATGCAAATACTATTGTACTTGTTGCAAAACCTTTTTTGTTCATATTTTTAATCCTTTCTATTTAATTATTTACGAAATAAATTCAAGTATCATACTAAAATCTATTTTACACAAAAATAATATCATGGTAGCTATAGCTAAATATGGTCCAAATGCAAGAACATGTTCTTTATTCTTATACATATTTATTATTGATATTGGAAGAGCTAAAAATGACGCTAAAAACACTACTACAATAGCTAATTTCCATCCAATTATTAATGACACAAATGTCATCATCTTTATGTCTCCACCACCCATAGAATCTTTTTTAAACAAAGCATTACCAAGTAGTCTAACTAGATACATAAATACAAACATTACTATTCCATCTAGCAATATAAATACAAACTCATATCCCATATCTAAGAATGTATTGTTAGGATTTATTTTATATATAATAATCATTTTTAAAATTACAAGTATTACACCAAAGAATATTAATACTTCGTCTGGAATAATCATGTATTTTATATCACTTATTATAATAATTATTAATGATGATATAAATAACATTGCATATATAATATTTAATATTTCAGGATATTCATCTTTAAATACTAAATAACATATTACAAAAAGTACACCTGTTAAAAATTCAAATATTGGATAAAAGCATGATATTTTTGTTTTACAATGTTTACATTTACCACCTTGAAATATATAAGATAATATTGGAATTAATTCAAATACACCTAATTTATGATTACAACTAGTACAATGAGATGGTGGGAAGGATATAGACATATTATTTGGAAGTCTATATCCTACTACATTAAAAAATGATCCAAAACAAATTCCAATTATAAATATCATTATACTATATATTATTGTTTCCATTTTTTACTCCTTTACATAAGTTGATTATACATACTAAACATTGGCAATATAACTGCAAGTAATATACCACCTACACCAACTGCTAAGAATATAATTAATACAGGCTCTATAAATACTTTAATTTGCGCTATTGCATTTTCATGTTCATCATGATAGTAATCTCCTACTTTATCCATCATTGTTCCTAATTGACCTGTTTTTTCACCTGTTACAATCATTTGATATGCTATGTCAGGAAATGCCCAGTGATCATAGAAAGATGTAGATATGTTGTCACCTCTTGCTAGACTTTCAACAGCATCATAAATTATAGTTTTATATACTTCATTTTCTGTTATTCTACTTAAAATATCCATACTATCAGTTATAAATATATTATTATTAATAAGTGTTGCAAAAGTTTTTGCAAACATAGTCATTTCATTATCTATTATTATTTCTTTAATTACAGGCATATGCATAAGTATTGACTCTACACTGTATTTAAATGATACATTATGTCTATAAAGTAATGTAAGTAATGTAATTAAAGCAATTACACCTATTACTATCCATAAAATATTTTTTGTAACAAAATTACTAACATTTATTAATAATACAGTAATTCCTGGTAAATCTGCACCTATACTATCATATATATCAACAAATTGAGGTATAACATAAACTAATATAAATGTAATTATTATTATTGAAAAAGCAAATATAAATATTGGATACATCAATGCATTTTTCATTTCTTTTCTAGATTTTTCTACTGACTTATAATATGCGGCTTGTTCATCTAAAACTTCTGCTAAATCACCTGTCATTTCAGCAGTTTTTACCATATTTATTAATAATTTAGGAAATACATTACCACATCTAAGCATAGCTTCACTAAGTGATGCACCCATAGTTAATTCATATACAATAGATTTCCATATTGTTTGCATCGTTTTTGATTTAGATTGATTAGTTAATATTTTAATAGAATCAACAAGTGGTATACCCGCTTTTATATAAGTAGATAACTGTGTTAAATAAAATACTAACAAAGATTTTTTTATTGGTCTATTTAATCCTAAATCAGTATTAAACATATTAGCTTTTGCAACTGCTTTTATCTCATATACTTCATAACCTTCTGATAATAAATATGAATGAACATCTAGTTTGGAATATCCCTGAAATGTACCTTTTTCTATTTTACCAGCAGGATTCTTTGCAGTATATTTAAATATAATCTTTTCTGTACTTCTTTTTGAATCATCAGAATTAAGATCAAGAGTCAATATTTTTCTTTTTGAATCAAGTTTCTTTTGTCTATTTAATGCAAAAATATTTCTTTCTCTAAACTGACGAAGTAAACTTTTATTTTCTTTTCTTGCTTCTTCTCTTTGTCTTTGCTTTTCTATTCTGATTTTTTCTTTAGCAATTCTATGTTCTTCTTTTTGTTCTTCTCTAGATAATTTTCTATCTTTTTTTACAGGTTCTGTAAGAACATCTTTTTGTCCTTCTTTTAAAGCAGCCATATTAGCTTCTTTATTTTTTTCTCTAATATATTTTTCTGCTTCTTCTTTTTCTTTTTGTTTTTCTTTTTCTCTTTCTGCTTCTTTTTGTTTTCTTTTTTCAGCTTTTTCTGGAGATTCTCTTAATAATAATTTTATAACATAATAAAAGAATAAATTAAAATACTTAAAAATATTAAGTGGTAATAAAATTATAAATAAAAAGAAATTTCCTATAAAATTTAATACTTTCTTCATTTTTTCACTCCTATGCCCTTCTATTCTATAGTAAATTATATCATATATATTTTAATTTTTAAACTTTTTTTTAAGTATTTCATATAATATTTGTAAGGAGGTATATCTATGTTTAATCCCATGGGTGCTTATATGCCACTTAGAGCGATTGCTCCTATTGCAAAAAAAGGAATTAATTGGGCTGGGTTACTTTCAAATACTCAAAAAACTCTTAATATTGTAAATCAAGCAATACCAATTGTATATCAAGTAAAACCAATATTAAACAATACTAAAACAATGTTTAAATTAGCTAGCGCATTTTCATCATCTGGTAATAATTCAAATATAAAAAATAATAACGTTAATACTAATTCTACTTATTCAGAAATTGAGGAAAATAACACCTACAATGATTTTTCTAGCAACCAACCTAGTTTCTTTATTTAAAAAAGTATCATTTTCTATGATACTTTTTTATCTTCCAATTCTTTCTTTATTACTTTGATCAAATTCATATGATGTATTCTTGAAACAACATTAGCCTTAGGAAGTTGTAATAATAAATTTTCATATTTTAATAATTTTTTATTGTAATACTCATAAAATATATCATCCTTATTTTTTAATAGATATGGCCCAAAATATAGTTCTTCATAACTATATTTTTCTTTTCCTTTTCTAAATTCAATAATTGTATATATTATTTCATTATCTTCTACTAGTTTTTCTTTTGTAATCTTATATCCTAGTTTAATAATAGATTTTCTAAGTTTTACTATATCTGTATTAGATTGTACAATTATTTTTTCAACATTTTCCATTTTTTCACTATCAGATAATATTTTTACTATAGTATTATATCCCATTCCAGATATAAGTATAGTATTTATTTCATCTTTATTAACAACTGTTAGTCCATCACCCATTCTAACATCTATTTTAGATGTTAAATTATATTTTTCTATATTTTTATTTGCGGCTTTTATAGCACCTTCATGTATATCTGAAGCAATTACATTAACATCATTAAAATTTTCATAAATATAAATATCAAGAAGTGCATGATCACATCCAATATCTATTATTTTATCTCCATCTGTAATAAATTCAGATATTGCTTTTAATCTTTTTGATAATCTCATATTAATCTACCAAGTAATCTTTTAATTTTTTGCTTCTAGATGGATGACGAAGTTTTCTTAATGCTTTTGCTTCTATCTGTCTTATTCTCTCTCTTGTAACACCAAATATTGTACCTACTTCTTCTAGTGTTCTACAAGTTCCATCTACAAGACCAAATCTTAATTTAATTACTTGTTCCTCTCTTTCTGTTAATGTTAATAATAACTCTGATATTTCATCTTTTAATACTTCATTTATAGCATACTCTTCTGGACTTAAACTATTCTCATCTTTAACAAAATCTCCTAAGTGAGAATCATCTTCTTCACCAATAGGTGTTTCAAGTGATAATGGATCAAGTGATATTTTTATTATTTCACGAACCTTATCTTCTGGAATACCAAGTTCTTTACTTATTTCTTCTTCTGTAGGTTCTCTATCAAGTTCTAGAGTTAATTGTCTTTGAACTCTTTTTAGTTTATTAATAGTTTCTACCATGTGAACTGGTATTCTTATTGTTCTTGCTTGGTCAGCGATTGCTCTTGTTATTGCTTGACGTATCCACCATGTTGCATATGTTGAAAATTTATATCCTTTTGATGAATCAAATTTATCTACTGCTTTCATAAGACCAATATTACCTTCTTGAATAAGATCTAGAAATGATAAATTTCTACCTACATATCTTTTTGCAATAGATACAACAAGTCTAAGATTTGCTTCTGCAAGTATTGATTTAGCTTCTTCGTCACCTTCTTCAATTCTTTTTGATAATTCTAATTCTTCTTCTGTAGATAAAAGACTTATTCTACCAATTTCTTTTAAATACATTCTTACTGGATCATTTATACTTAAATTTTTTGGAAGTGAAATATCCTCAAGTAATAAATCACCATCACCAGAGTCAGAATCACTATCTGGTTCACTTTCAGCAACTACCTCTATATTATTATCATGTAAAAAGTTATATAATTCATCTAAACTTTCTGCATCCATTTCAAGACCTTTTAATGTATTAGCAAGTTCTTCAAAAGTTAAAAAGCCATTTTCTTTTCCTTTTTTTAATAATTCGTTCTTTCTTTCTTCAAAAGTTTTTAATTCATTCATATTACATACTCTCCTTCATTTTTATTTCAACTATTTTCTGTGCAATTTCTTGTCTTTTTATTTTATTTGTTTCAGTTTTTAGTTTAATAGTTAAATCATTTATTTCTTTTTTATATGTGTACTCTCTAATTGTTTTAAAATATCCATCTATTTCATTAAGTTCAGAAACTGGTTTTATATCCATATCATCTATTTTATTAATTAAATCAATTAATTCTTTTTTATCTTCTAAGTAAGTTACAAAATCTGTTATAGTAAAGCTATTAAATTTCTTATAAAATAGTACTATTTCATTTGCAAGTTTTCTATAAAGATTATTAGGTAAATATGATAAATTATTATAATAATATAATATTATACTATTATTTTTAATCATATTGTAAATAATATACTTAGATGCTTTATCATACTTATCTACTTTTATATTTTCTTTTTTTATTTCAAATTTGATAACTGGTTCGTTTTTTTCTAAATTCATACTTGAATTTAATTTTTCTACACTTATGCCTGTTAAGCTAGATACTTTTTTAGTTTCTATTCCTCTTACTATATCATCGTCTATTTTTTCTAGTTCTTTTACTGCTAAATTTACATATTTTGAAACATCTATACTATCATTAAAATTAATATCATCTTTTAATTTATCTAATTTGTAACTTATTTTATTCATTGGATGAAGTAAATGATCTAATAACTTATCTTTACCTTTTGTAAGTATATACTCATCTGGATCTAAATTATCTTCTAGTCTTACTACTTTTATAGTAGCGTCACTATCATCAAAAGCATTTATAAATGATAATGTTGCTTTATCACCCGCTCCATCTCCGTCAAACATAAGTATAATATTTGAAGATAGTTTTCTAATTAAATTTGCTTGATTTTTAGTAAGTGCTGTTCCCATTAGTGCGACTACATTTCTAACACCAATTGTACTAAGTCTTATTACATCCATAAATCCTTCTACAACAATAATACTTTTTTCTTTTCTCGCTTCTTCTTTCGCAATATGATAATTATATAATAAATTACCTTTTTTAAATATATCCGTTTCTGAAGTGTTAATATATTTATTATCACTTTTTTCATTATATATTCTTCCAGAAAATGCGACTACATTACCATTTAAATCCATAAGTGGAAACATAATTCTATTTTTGTATATATCATGTAATCCATTAGATGTTTTATAACATAGACCAGAAGATAATAATTCATCTTCTTTATATCCTTTTTTTAATAAAATAGAAGATATTTCAGTACCTGTTGTAGATAATCCTATTTTAAATTCTTTAATAATATCATTATCCATGTTTCTATTTTTTAAATATTCTTTTGCATCTTTACCATATTTTGTATTTAAATTATTTTGATATAACTTATATGAAATATCATACATATCATATAATGGAGATTTCTTTATTTCTTCTCTTTTTATATTACCAATATCAATAGTTATACCAATTTTATCTGCGACTATTTTTACAGCCTCATAATATGATACTTTTTCATATTCCATAACAAAGTTAAATACATTTCCAGATGCGCCGCATACAAAACATTTATACATTTGTTTTTCAGGTGACACACTCATAGACGGATTATGATCATCATGAAAAGGACAAACCCCAAAATAATTTCTTCCTTTTTGTGTAAGTGGAACATAATCCTTTACTATATCTACTATATTTACCTTTCTTTGAATACTAAGTATCTCCTCATAAGAAATCTTAGACATAAAAAAACCACTTCCAATATATATATTCTCTCTTTTTAATCAAAAATCCCCTAAAAAATGAAAAAAAGTGTAAAATTTTACTATTTTTTTGTAATATTTACATAAAAATTGCCTATATTAGACTGTAAAGGAGAATTTTATGACTATAAAAAAATTAAAATTTATTAGTGCAATATCTATATTTTTAATAAGTTGTTTTACTCATTTTGGATATGATATTTTTCCTAGGTTTATAACTTCATTATTTTTTCCTGTAAATGAATCAATATTTGAACATATGAAAATGATTAATATGAGCTATATCATTTATGCCTTAATAGAGTTAATAATAATTAAATTAACTAATTTGAAAGTTAAAAATTTTATGTCTTCTGTGTCTCTCACATTAATTTTTAATATAGTAATATTTTTAATTATTTATTTGCCAATATATTATATATTTGGATATAATACCATTATAACTTTATCTTTATATTTTATTAGCATAGTTTTATCAACTATATTCAATTATAAAATTCAAACTAGTTCTCAAGATTATTATATCTTAAATAAATATTCATTATTAGCTATGATATTTATAACATTCACATTTTCATATTTAACCTACTATCCAATAAAAAATTCTTTATTTATAGATAGTACAAATAAAAAACTGGGCTTAAATAATTACTATTAAGCTCAGTCTTTTTTATTTATCTTCTTTTAATTCTTCTTCTTTTTCCTCTATTAGTTTATCGCTTACTTTTTTAGCATCAAGTTCTATTGTATCAGATAGAGTATCTATTTCTTCTGGTTGTTCTTTTTTATTTTTCTTTTTAAATATTTTTCTAAGAACTTCTTTTTTACATACAAAGTAACCTAGTACAATACCTAATGTAAATGTTAAAAGCATACTTACTGAGAATACTATCCATTCTCTTGTACTTGTTTCATCTGGACAAGTTTGTACAACTTTTTTCTCTTGTTTTTCTCTAGTTATGGTTAAAGTATATGTTTCTTTAGTAGAACCATCTTCACTTGTTACTAATACTTTTATTATATTTTTACCTACTTTTAAAGAAGTTGTACCTTCCATTTCTATAGGTGCATTTTCATTTTCTGCTTCTGCAAGTACTTTAACTTTCTTTTCTTTATATGGTACTGTTAAAGTATATTTCTTTTGATCAGATGAAAAATCAATATCATATCCTTCTATAGATAATTTTTTAAGTAATGCATTTGCTTTTATTTTTTCTTCCTCTGTTGGTGTCATAGTTAAATTTACTTTAATTTGATATGTTTTTGTCGCTGTACCATTTTCTGCAGTTACTGATATTTTTACTATATTTTCTCCCTTAACTAAACTCTTATAGTTATCTGATATCATTATTTTAGCATTTGAATCTGTTGCTTGGGCATTAATAGTTATTTCAGTAATATCTTTTATGTCTGCTGTATATTCAAGTGTATTTTTATCAAATTTTGGACTTAGTGTTGTATTTGGTATTTTTAATGAACTTAGTGTTGCATCTGAACCAAGAGCTGCAACCTTTATCATTGAACTTGTATTAGTTGCTGTTTTTTCTTCACCTGCTATTGTTTTAAGTCCAGAATTTGTAAGCGTTAAATTAGTGTCACCTGCTTTAGAATTTGCTTTTACTCCAAATACTAAAGTTGCAATTGTTGTGTCTGAACTTATTGTACCATTTCCATTTTTTACAACAATTGGATTACCTTGTGTTACAGTAGCAACATCACTTGTACCACTTTTATATTCTAGTTTTGTTCCATCATATGCAAGTGATACATTATATTCTTTTAAAGAATCATTTCCTACACCTTCTGCTTTTACATACACAGTAACTTCTGCGCCTGGTTTTACAGTATCTGCTGATCTTTCTACTTTAAAATTTAATGCATACACATTCTTTGGAAATATAATCATTATTATTGCAAATAAAACTAACTTTGCAAATAACCCTTTTTTCATTCTTTATCCCTCTTTCTTATATTAAAGATTTTCTTTTATAAATACTTACTCCATTAACAGTATATATATCTATTACTGCTTTCTTAGTAATTTTTATAAAACATAATCCTTCTACTATAACATCTTCATTTTCATTTACTTCTAGAGTATGTTTGCATAAATCTTTACCCCTAGTATTTGTTATAGTATTTATTCTACTAATTATTATATCATTAGACATTAAAAATGTAAAACTATTTTTTTCTCCATTTACATATTCTATACGAAGTAAATTATTAATAAGTAAAGTTATACCTTTATTAACTTGATATGTTACTGGTCTTATTTCATTATTTGGCATTATCTTTTTAAGTAATTTTGCACTTACATAGTTACTAATATTACCTCTATCTATAAAACCCGGTGTATCTATAATAGTTAACTCTTCATTTATTTTTATTTCATTTGTATTTATAGTAGTAGAAGGTAAAATACTTGTTGTTACTCTATTATCATTTATAGAATAATTTTCAATCAACTTATTTATTAAAGTACTTTTACCCGCATTAGTATTACCTGCTATATAAACATTATTACTAGTTTTATACTCATTTATCATTTCATATAATAGATCCATATTATAATTAGTTTTACTACTTACAAATACAATATCTACTATATTACTATTAAAATTATATTCTTTTAGTTTTGATTTTATTTTACTTTCTTTAACTGATTTTGGAATTATATCATATTTTGTTACTACTAAAACTATTTTATTATTTAAATATTTATTTACCATATTAATAGAATCATTAAGTGTAAATATATCTACTAAAAATAAGACTAAATCATTTGTTTTATTTATATTTTTATATATTTCAATATATTCTTCTCCAGTAGTGTCAATCTTTTTAAAATCACCATAATTAGTTATTTTAAAACATCTTTCACAATAATTAGAATCTTCTAACTTTTCTTTTCTTATATATCCGATTTTATCTTTATCATCAGACTGAAGAATTGCACCACACCCTATACATTTCTTACTCATAATATTTTCCTTTAACTAAATAATTTTTCTTTTCATATTTTTTTAATACAAATGACTCAAAAAATCTCCAAAACTTTGTATATATTGGTTCCTTATCGTTTATCCTATCCAAAAATATAACATATAAACCATTTCTTTTTGCGCCTATTACATCAGTCATTATTTGATCACCAATAAATACGCACTCATCTTTGTTATATTTGCTAAGAACCTTTTTATAACCTTTTTTTAATGGTTTCATATTACCAGATAAAGTAATAACATTTAATTCTTCTTTAAACGGTCTTAATCTTTCACTATGTGAATTAGAAAATATGAATGGAACAAATCCCATTTTTTTTAATTTTTCAAATAATTTCTTATTTTCCTTAGTAGGAACACTATCTAAATAACTAATAAGTGTATTATCAAGGTCAAAAAATAAATACTTTTTACCCATACTTTTTAATTTTTCATAATTAATTTCATATATATTTTTTTTGTACATATCTGGTACAAACTTTTTCATTAACATCACCCTATTTTATATATTTTTATTAAATTCATCTTTATTCATTAAATATTTATATTCCTTTGGATATGGATCATTACTCATAAACAATTTGTTTACATATTGAATTTTTCTTATAAACAATATTCCAAGTAAGTACATTGAAAAAAGAAATATTATTAGTATTATCAAAAATTTATTTGAATTTCTTAATGAACTAATTGTGAATGTAAAAAACGAATTATACGTAGCATGTACTACTACTGGCAAAAGCATAGCTTTGAAAAAATTTTCTGTTTTTTTCTTTTTTGTTTTTGAAAATTTAGCAAATGCTGCGTAACACCCCATTATTATACCACACACAAGATGTAAAGGTATAGTAGTAAAATCTCTAAGTATTGCAAGTGAACCCATAGAATATATATCAGTTTCACTAAACACATACATTAAAGTTTCAAAAACTGCAAAAGAAAGTGCAATTATAGCAGAATACACAAAACCATCATATATATCATCAAAGGCCTTATTTTTTATTATAAATACATATAATACAAATAGCTTAGAATACTCTTCTATGATAGCTAAAATTATTATTTTAATTAAATTAAATTCTGGTTCACTTAAATATATACTAAAATTATTTAAACTAGGAAGTACTAACTTACTTATTAACAAAGATAAAAAAATAGTAAATATACCAGAAAAGATACATATAAGTATTAAGAATAAAGGTTCTTTACTCTTTCTGTCGGAATATAAAATCAAAAAAATGAGTGCGAGTGTTGGTATTAAAGATACACCTAATACTGATATTAATTGAGTTATATTCAATTTTATACACCTCCTACTATTGTATATAATAGTATATCATAAATTAATATCTATATAATTTTGTAAAATAAATTTTACATTTTCTTAACAAAAAAAAGAAATAATTGCTATTCCTTTTTTGTTATTACTATAATTTTAATTTTTTTTAATTTTAAAATATAATTGTTCTGTTTTATAGCTATGTTTATCTTTAATAATATGTCTTTTATTTCTATACATTTTTTTAACATTATTTATTTTCTTTAATCTTGAGTATTCATTTTTATATAATCTTTTTTCTAGTATGAATCTGTTATAAATTATATTTCTTACTTTAAACGCATATATTATTTGAAATATCAAAAAAGCTAATATTACATAATAACTACTATCTATTTTATACATATACATAAATAATATAAAAGTTATTATAGATAAAACTATTCCTATTACATAAGAATATCTAAAATTAAATATTTTATTTATAAATACATTTAGTATTTTATATCCATCAAGAGGTACTATTGGAAGTAAATTAAAGATTAAAATCGTATAATTGTAATCTTTAAACAAATTAAATAAGTAATCACTTATTAAGTATCTTTTATATAGTAAATATATTATTAAAAATAGTATTTCTTGAAATATTGGACCCATTAGAGTAATTATTAACTCTTCTTTTAATGGTTTATCAATTTTATCATCTAATTTTGTAATTCCTCCAAATGGATATATATCTATTTGTTTTACATTCCATTTGTATTTTTTCATAGTAATAAAATGTCCAAATTCATGAACTAATATTAGTATAAATACTACTACTATTTCTTTAAATAAACCTGTTATAAGTGCTAAAAAACATAATATTAAAGTATAGTTATTTATTTTTATTTTCTTTAAGAACATCTTTATAACTAACATCTACTCCATCCTTTTGAAACATTAAATATAATTCATTATTTTTAGCTTCACCAATTATACTATTATCCTCAATATAATCATATAACTTTAAATTTATATTAGATAAATTACCATACCAAGCATCTATTCCATCAGATTGTTGTACAATAATAGTATTTCCCATATTTTCTTTTTCTCCAACAAATATTACAATACCACCTTTTATAGCAGGTATTGCATAATTATCATTTAAAGTGAGTTTAACACCCTTATTATATACATTTAAAGATTTATATTCTAACTTTTCACTAAATACTTTTTTTTCTTTAAATACATTTTGAAATGGTAAAACATTTCCTATATGTTCATTATATATTTTTTTAATACTTGAAAAGGAAAAATTAGTATTATAAACATACTTATATATTTTATTTTTAAGTGATGAATTATTTTTAATAACTATTGTTAATATTAAAACAGTACTTACAATTATTAATAATTTCATAAAAAATATCTTTAATTTATTATTTTTAGGTTCTTTTTTTACTTCTTCTGTTTTTTTATTTTTTATTCTTTTTTGTATTTCATGTACTTTTGTCATATTATTCACCCATTAAATAATATGCATAAAATCTAGTTAATATTCTTTAAGTTTTGTCTTATTTAATAATATGTAACCTAATATTATATATATAACATTAATGATAATAAAGTGACCTAATATATATGAAAAATCTAAAAATGAATATGTACTATAACTAAAAAGATTAAATAAAGTAAATAGCATTAAATTGTACATACTTGAACATATTATAGTAATCAATATTATATTAAGTAAATTATATTTCATCTTTTTAAAATAAAAATATATTATAAAAGAATTAAGTAAAAAAAGAACTGAATTTAATACATAAAAATTAGTAAATACTAAATCATAAATAAATCCAGAAACTATAGCAAAAATAAAGTATTCTTTTTTACTATATTTTAAAAATTTATATATTAAAATTAATGATAATAAAGAAAAAAGTGGGACCAAGTAAGATGTAAATGAAATATTTAAGTTTATAATGCTTTCTAGTGCTAAACTAATAAGCATTATTATTACGCATTTAATCATTATTATCACCCTTTATTACAGTTACTATATTTATATTATTAAAGTTTGCACTTGGTCTAATTTTTATAGTATTAGAAATACCATAATTTTCTTTTTTTACATCTATTATAGTACCAATTAATAATCCAGATGAAAATGCTTCACTATAGCCAGAAGTTACAACATTTACATTTTTTATTTTATTAATATCAAAATCTCCTACTACATTTTTAAGATATAATTCGTTTTTTGTAATATCATACTCATTAATAAGTCCATAATATAATGTACCATCTATGTCAAACATTGCAGATATATAATTTTCTTCATTTTTAGAAGTTAATAATTTTATATCACTAGTATATTTATTTGCTTTAATAACCTTTCCAATTAAACCACTTGAATTTATTACCGCATACCCTTCTTTTATACCATTTTTAGTTCCTTTATCAATTGTTACTAAGTTGTACCAATAAACAGTACTCCTTTTAATTACACTAGCATTTATGAATGATTTATCACTCATTGTACTATTTAAATTTAATGTTTTTTTCATTTCTTCTATTTGATTTTCATAATCTTTATTTATTTCACTTACAATATTTTTATCAAGAGCATCTGTTTTAGAAATATCTAACACATTATACACACTAGCACTTGCATCTTTTAACATACTAAACAATACAATATTAGTTCTATTATCACTTATAAAATAAAAAAGTGAAATAAAAAGTAATAATAAAATTATTAATATCGTAATTACTCTATCTTTGTTCTTTTTTTTATTTTTACTATTTAATCCTTTCATTTATATATCACCATTTTCATAAAAACTGTAATAGTTATTTCCAATAATTATATGATCGACTACACTTATTCCTTGTATTTTTCCTATATCAACTAAATGTTTAGTAATAAGCATGTCTTCTTTTGAAGGAAGTGGATCACCACTTGGATGATTATGAATACATACTATAGATGACGCACTTAACAAATAAGCATACTTAAATATTTCTCTTGGATGAACTATGCTTTTATTTATAGTTCCAATAAATAATAATTTTTTATCAATAAGGTTCTTTTTAGAATCAAGATATAAAGCATAAAAATATTCTTGGTTTTTATTGCACACTATATCCTTCATATAATTATATATTTTATCTGCACTATTCATCTTTATTTTGGATATATTTTTTTCATAATATACTCTTTTACCTAATTCTAATGCAGATAAAAGTGTTATTGCTTTTACTTCACCAATTCCTTTTGTTTGTTTTAATTTGTTTAACGTCATATCTTTTAAATCAGATATATCATCTAACTTACCCAAGATATTACTTGATAATTCTTTTACCGAAATATTTTTAGTACCAGAAGAAAGTATTATACTAATAAGCTCATTATTTGATAAATTTTCAACTCCATATTTTTTAAATCTTTCTCTTGGTCTATCAAATTCAGGTATATTCTTAATAAGTAAATTATTCATTGTTGATTATTAACTCCTCATATTTTGATAGTATTTGTTTTTCTGCGGTCAAAATTGTTGTTTTGTCTTCCGTATTTTTAATTAAATTATCATATTGCTTTAATGATTCTATAAATTCATCATTGTTTATAGAAACTTTCTTAATATAAATATCATTATCAATACTATTTACATTTTTTATTTTATCTTTTAAATCTTTATCCATAGTAACACCTATGATTACATGATACTTATTATTTTCTATGTAATAAAAATAATCTTTTAGATTTTTAGTATTCTCTATCATAGAATCATTACTTGAATAAACTCCATATTGAAGCAAATAAATATTTTCATTCATATCTTTAAATGCCTCTTTAGTTTCATTTTGATAACCATTATAAACATATTTTCCTATAAAAACACCAATTAATATTGCACCCAAAATATATAATATTGTAGTTTTTTTCATACTCTTCACCTATTAAAATAATAATAGTATATAATTAAATATTTTGTCGAAAATACTACCTATAAAATATATTTGCTAAAAATTTAAAAAATCCATTAAAAAAAGAAAAATTTCTTAAAATTTTTCTTATATATTCTCTTCATCAATAATATCTTGTACTTTGTATAGTACATCAAATATAGATATTTCATTAATTTCTTGTTCAGATCTTTTCTTAAGTTCTACAATATGTTCTTCTGCTTTTCTACCAATTGTAATTCTAATTGGAATACCAATAAGATCCATATCATTAAATTTAACTCCAGCTCTTTCATTTCTATCATCAAGAAGTGTTTCTATACCTGCTTCAGTAAATGTTTGATATAAATGGTTTGCAGCATCTACTTGAATATCATTTTTCATATCTACTACAACTATTGCTACTTTAAATGGTGCTATACTCATAGGCCATATAATACCTTTTTCATCGTTCTTTTGTTCTACTATAGCAGATAAACATCTTCCTATACCAATGCCATAGCATCCCATTACTACTGGTTTTAAAGTATTATCTTTATCTTGGTACATTAAATTAAAACTTTCTGAATACTTTGTACCTAATTTAAATGTGTTACCTATTTCTATTCCTTTTTTAAATTTAAGTTTTTTACCACATTTAGGGCACATATCTCCTTCTTTTACATTTCTTATATCTGCGACTATATCAGCATTAAAATCTTCTATATTAACATTTTTATAATGATAATCTTTTTTATTTGCTCCTACTACAAAATTTACCATATGTGAAACTTCATTATCCATTATAACCTTTATATTTATTCCTATTGGACCAACAAATCCAACTACAGTATTTACATTTTTTAAATCTTCTAAAGAAGCAAGTTCTACTGTTTTACCATTAAATAATCTTTCTAATTTTAATTCATTAACTTCTGAATCACCTTTTACTAAAACTGCATAAAGTTCATCACCTATCTTATAAATAAGAGTTTTTACAAGTTTACTTTCTGCTTCATTTAAATAATTTGCGACTTCTTCTATTGTTTTAGCATCTTTTGTTTCTACTAAATCTTTTTCTAATTTTTTTTCAGTAGTTTCACTATCATCTATTATTGATTCACATACTTCTAAATTACTTGAGTAATCGCATGATTCACAAAATACTACAGTATCTTCTCCTATATCAGTTATTGCTTGAAACTCTTCAGATAAAAGTCCACCCATTGATCCTGTATCTGCTTTTACTATTCTATAGTTTATACCAAGTCTTGCAAATATCTTTTTGTATGCATTAAACATATCATTATAAACTTTATCTAATCCCTCTAAATCTTTATCAAAGGAATATGCGTCTTTCATTAAAAATTCTCTAACTCTAATAAGTCCATATCTTGGACGAGCTTCATCTCTAAATTTAGTATTAATTTGATATAAACTGAATGGTAGATCTTTAAAAGAACGTACTTTACTTAATGCTGCTATTGTGAATAATTCTTCGTGTGTTGGACCTAGTACATATTTTTTATCATATCTATCACTTAATGAAAACATATCATTACCAAATGCATTAATTCTATTTGATTTTTGATAAACTTCTTCATTAATTAAGCATGGCATTAATACTTCTTCACTACCAATATTATTCATTTCTTCTCTAACTATTTTCTTTATATTCTCAAGTACTTTCATTCCAAGAGGTAAATACATATATATACCAGATGATGTTTTTTTAATCATTCCAGCTTTTACAAGTAAGTTACCACTCTTACTATCTTCATCTTTTATATCTTCTCTAATAGTATAAAAGAAGCTATTTTTTAATTTCATTATTACACTTCCTTTTTAAGCTAAATAAATTATATCATAATATAGAAAAATATAAAAGAAAAAGTTCTCAAAATAGAGAACCTTTTCTTACATATTATCTAGCATTTTGTCTACTTCTTTACTAGTTTTCTTAATAAATTTTTGTAAATTACCAGATTTGTATTGATCGTACATAGCATAAGATGCTGCACCTACTCCAATACCTAATACCATCATGCCAAGTGCTTTTTTCATTTTTTCACCTCGTTATAATATGTTTTTTGTTTTTGGCGCCATTTATATTATTAACTAACAATTATTAATTATTCATCAAATAAGAAAGAAGTCTATCTTTTAACTTAGTTTTTCTTTCATAAGAAATTTCATTTTTTACAGAATACAAAAATGCATCTTTTTCACCAATTAAAGTTAAATTAGATTTAGCTCTTGTTATTGCGGTATAAATTAGTTTTTTATAAAGCATTATTCTATATGAAAATAATATTGGTACTACAACAATTTTAAATTCACTACCTTGTGCTTTATGAATACTTATTGCATATCCATGTTTTATTTTTATATAATCTTTTGGTTCATACTTAACTACATTACCATCAAAAGAAACAAATATATTATTTTTTTCTATTTTAGATATATAACCAATATCCCCATTAAATACATTATTATCAGGATCGTTTTCTAATTGAAGTATTTTATCATTTTCTCTATATACTATATCTTTTATATGAATTTCATTTTGATCATATAACGGATTAAATACATCTTGAAGAATTTTATTTAAATTATCTATTCCGTTTTCACCTTTATACATAGGTGCTAAAAGTTGTATATCTTTTGAACTATATCCTTTTTCTATTGCTTTTTCACATACATTTTTAACATATGCTTTTAAATTATATTTATCACATGCAATAAAACTATAATCATCTTTCTTTAAAGCAAAATCTTCATCTATATCATTGTCTTTTATTTCTTTTGCTAAAAGTGCTATATAAGAGTTCTCATCTTGTCTATAAAGATCTGTTAGGAATGTAACATTAATCATATCACTATCTATTAAATCTTTTAGTATTTTACCTGGTCCTACACTCTCAAGTTGATTATAATCACCAATCATAACTATATGCACATTTTTATTAAGGCCTTTAAATAAGCTATCTAAAAGTGGTACATCTATCATACTAACTTCATCTATAATAACGAATTTTACATTAGATTTATTATTTTCATTTATTAAAAATTTATTTGCTTCTTTATTCCATTTTAAAAATCTATGGATAGTAGATGCGGGCATAAGACATGATTCACTCATTCTTTTAGCTGCTCTTCCTGTAGGTGCAAGTAAACATACTTCTTCAATTAATTCATCATAAGACAATTTATTTAGCTTCTTATATAGTTCTATTATTGCTTTTATTATGGTAGTTTTACCTGTACCTGGTCCACCTGTTATAATACTAAAATTTTTTAAAAGTGCATCTTTAATAGCAAGTATTTGTTTATCATTATAACTAACACCAAAATAATTTTCTATATTTAATATTTCTTTATCGATATTTTTATATTTTGCAGGAGTTTTATTAGTTAAATAATATATAGTATCTGCAATATTGTTTTCATAATTATAATATTCTCTTAGAAAATAACAATTATTTTCTATAATTATTTTACCCGTTTTACTAATTTCATATAATATATTTTCAAAATCTTCTAATGAAAATTCATAGTTTATAATATTTATAGTTTCTTTATATATTTCATCTATCAAAAGATATGTATCACCATTTTTAAAGCATAGACTATTCATAGAGTATATAATACTTGCTACAATTCTTCTTGAATCTAAGTCTTCTATATTTAGATTTTTTCTAACATTTTCTACTTTTAAGAAAGTTATTTCATCTATATCATCAATAATAGAATATACATTATCATTTATTACCTCTTTTGTAATATCTTTATATTTATTATATATAGTCATTGCATCTGTCATAGTAAAACCAATACTTGTTAAATATACAATCATTTCATAACTTTCATTATATTTATGCAAAGTATCATATATTTTTTTAGCTTTACTTTCTTTAATAGAAGGCACTAAAAAAAGAGATGAATAATCATTTGAGATTATATCTAATGCATCTTCTCCTAAAGTATCAACTATTTCTTTAGCAGTTTTTTCACCAACACCAGGAAATAAATCACTAGATAAAAAATCTATTATTGCATCTTTTCCTTCTGGTTTTAATCTATCATATTCAGTTACTTTATACTGATTACCATATTTATTATTATTAACAAGTTCTCCGTAAAGTATATATTTTTCATCCATAGTAAGTTCATGAAAATAACCTGTAATTGTAATTACACTTGATACGTATTCTTCTAAAGCTTCATCATTAGTATCAGTTACTTTAAATAAACCAACTACATAATTGTCATCTGATTTAAATATAAACCTTCTAAATATCCCTTTTATATATTTTTCCATAATATTCTCCCTTAGTAATTATAACAAAAAAAGATACTTTTTTTAAGTATCTTTTATAAAATTAATTATTATATTTTTTATCTAATTTTATTATTTTATTTCCTGCAGTAATATTATTATTTAATATTATTGATAATACTTCCTTACTATATTTTGACCTTACATAATAATTTATAAATTTCATTATATATTCCATATCACATACATTTGATAATTTATACCTTGTAATTATTTTATATATTCCTTCATCATAATTAGAATTAATATATATTCTAATTATTTTATTTTTATAATATGATAAATAATCCAATTCACTAGTTATTTTACATATTAATTCTATTTCTTTGCTTAATATTTTTAATTTTATTAATTGTTTTAAATTATACTTTTTATATACTACTACCATATTATTCCTTCTATTTATTAGTGACTTTATTTTCTACACTTATTGCATCAAATATATCATTTTCATAATTTAATAATTTTACTTTTATAAGTTTATTTTTAGCATCTATAGAAGATTTAAATCTTACTTTACCATAATTATCCATTTTCATAGTTTTCAGTAAGTACAATCATTTCTTTTCCTATAAATTTTATATAATACTCATTTTTTAATTCTTCACTTATTTCAATTAATTCTTTTACTCTTTGTTTTTTTATATTTCCATCTATTTGGTTTTTCATGTTAGCGGCAGGTGTGCCTTCTCTTTTTGAATATGGAAATACATGTAATTCAGTAAATTTTAATTTTTTAATATTTTCTTTAGTTATGTTAAAGTCTTCTTCTGTTTCACCGGGGAATCCTACTATTACATCTGTTGTAATTGCAATATCTTTTCTAATATTCCTTATTTCTTCTATTTTATTAAAATAATAATTCATATCATATTTTCTATTCATTGCTTTTAAAATCTTATTACAACCAGATTGTAAAGGTATATGAATGTGATCAACTATTTTTTTACTATTTTTAAGTACATTCATAAACTTTTCATTTAGTTCCGTTATTTCTATAGATGATATTCTAATTCGCTCTAAGCCATCTATTTTTTCAAGCTCAGAAAGTAAATCACTAAAATCATATTCTTCTAAATCTTGCCCATAGTGACCTGTATGTATTCCAGTTAAAACTATTTCTTTATATCCATTTTTAACTAGCTCAGTTACTTCTTTTAGCACAATACTTTTATCTTTACTTCTTACATTTCCTCTTGTATATGGAATTATGCAATAAGTACAAAAATTATTACATCCATCTTGAATCTTTACAAATGCTCTTGTATGATTTTCAAATTTATCCAATATCATATCTTCAAACTTAACATGCATTAAATTATAAATTCTAGTTATTTTTTTATTATTTTTTATATATTCTTCTACCAAATCAACAATTTTTGCTTTATCTTTATTTCCTATCACAATAGAAACTCCATCTATTTTTTCTACTTCTTCAGGTTTTACTTGACTATAACATCCCATAACTGCGACTACTGCATTTTTATTATGTCTATTAGCACTTCTAATAATTTTTCTACTTTTTTGGTCACTAGAATTAGTAACAGAACAAGTATTTATTATATATATGTCAGAAAAAGAATCAAAAGGTACTATTTCATAACCCTTTTCTTTAAATCTATTAATTGCAACTTCTGTCTCATATGCATTAACTTTACAACCTAATGTATAAAACGCTACTTTCAAAATATCACTTCTTTCTAAAAAATATTATACTAAAAAAAAGAAAAAATATAAACAGCAATTACTCAATTGTAAGAGCTAATTTTTCTACTTTTTCTTTTGCCCTTTGAACTATCTTTTCATTAGGAATTAAATCAAATAATTTATGGTATATACTAGATAATTCTTCTTTTGTATATCCTAATGAATTTACACATAATAAATAATCACTCATACTAGTAAATATTTTATGTAATAAAGTTATGTCCACAAAAGCAATTATTAAACATATATATTTCATTTGTCTTGATACAATTATTTTATCTATTAATTCTTTTTTAGTTGCTTTATCTATATTACTTATATTTTCTAAAAATAAATAAATATATTTAATATCTTCTTTTTTAAGTAATTCTTTAGCAAGTTTATTTACGTTTTGGGAAGATAATTTTACTTCACTTGCATATGTATAAATATCTTTAGAACTACCATTCTCACATATGTAATCAGTTATTTTATCTAGATTACTAGTCTGATCAATATTAGATAATTCATATATTTCTTTTGCATATGAAATAATAGCACTTATATTTGTTGTTTTTAGCATAGCATTTGTTAATTCATTAAAATCTATTTCTGTTAAATTAGCACATGCATTTATATATGATCTTATATCTTTTGAATTTATTCTATTTTCTCTTGTAAATTCATGTGTTATTTTATGAATATATAATTCATCATTTAATTGTACTTCTTTAGTAAATCTTACAAGATCAGAAAGTACAGATATAGCACATAGTGTATCAACTATAGTACTTATATTATCATCTATATCTAATTTACTAAATTCAATTATATATTTAATACTTCTAGTTGAACATATAGCAAAGGTTAATTTACTTAATTCATATTGTTTAATTTTTAATAAAAATTCACTTGTGAATTTATAAATCTTTTCAGGATCTTTACTTTTTACTATTCTTTCTGATAATAATGAATAATCCGCATTATCTAATTGTTTAGCATTATATATATAATATTCTACATCATCAAGGCTTGCTTTTACATATACTGCATTTGTTATTACAAATCTATCATTTTTTGTAATAATACTTGTATTTGCGACTTCTAACATATATCCAATATCATCAGTTTCTGCAAGTGCATGAACTAAGTCACTAATATTATATTTACTTAAATTTAATTTAGCAGCATTGTTTAAAAAATGAAATAATTCACTAGCATTTGCATTATTACATACAAACTCAATCGCATCATTTCTATCTTTTTCATCTATATTTGGATTATTAATTAAATAATCATAACAAAGTGTTACTGTTGGAAAATATTTAAATTTGATTTTTTCTAACATATATATCGCTTCCTTTTTGCTTATATATTTTATAATAATTAATAATAAAAGTCAATGAATTATCATTGACTATAGCTCACTTCTAAATTTTTTTAAAGAACCTAAAAATTCCATATCAGATAATGTCTCTATATCTTCCTTATTTTCTTCTTTAGCTTTTTCAAGTTCTATGAAAGATTCCATTACTTCATCTTTCTCTTCTGCTTCTTCTTTTTGAACTCCATATATAGGGGATATTACTCTTGATGCTTTAAATTTTGTTTTTTCTTTTGGTTCTTCTTGTTTTACAATTTCTTCTTTAGGTTTAACATCTTCGCATTTATATATTATTTTTTTAGCACCTGCTCTTTTTACAAGTTCATCATAACTAATTATTGCATTTTCTTCTTGATCTTCTTCAAATTTAGTTAAATCTATTGGTTTTTGTTCTAATGTATTCTCAATTAAATCAGTTATTTCATCAAGAGATGTATTACCAACTCTTACTTCTACTACTTCTTCATCTTTTATTTCTTCAATTGGTTCTTCTTTTGTCTCTATTTTTTCTATTACTTCTTCTGTATCTTTAAAAGGTAAATCAAGTTCTGAGCTTAATTTAACAATTTTTTTATTACTAATTATATCGTTATTACCTTTTTTCTTTCTAGTAATTATATTTATAACAACTATGCTAATAAGCATTAAGAAAACCAAAACTATTAAAAATATCAGTATTTGACTACTGCCATCCATATTTGAATATTTATATAAAATCCTATTTAACATTTCCATATACTTCACCTCATTAATTCGTATTTTATAGCACTTACTGCAAATATGGGCGCAGTTTCAGTTCTAAGTATAGTGTTACCAAAAGTTATCCCATTAAAATTATTAGAAATTAAAAAGTCTTCTTCCTTCTTGCTTATTCCGCCTTCCGGTCCTACGACTATAATAATTCTATCACAATTTAAATTATTTTGTAATACATTTTTGATAGTTTTTTCTTTTTCTTTTGTTGAACAAAAAATTTTTAAATCATAATCTAATTTTACTAATTCTTTAATACTCATTATATTATGGACTTTAGGACATATATTTCTATATGATTGCTCTGATGCTTCTTTTGTAATTAAGTTCCATCTACTTATTTTTTTATCTTCTTTTTTATCTATTTTTACTTTGCATCTCTCTAAATTTAATGGAATAAAATCATATGCACCAAGTTCTGTACACTTTTGTAAAATAAAATCTATTTTTGTCTCATTAACTAAAGAAAATGCGATTGTTATTTTTGTTTCAAGTTCATTATTTTCTATTTTTTCTTCTAATATTTCGTAGTTTACTTCATCTTTTGATATGTTAGTAAGTTTACAAAGGTATACTTTTTTATCATATGCAATTTCAATAATATCATTTATTTTCATTCTCATTACCTTATAAATATGAAAAATATCTTGACTACTAAGTTTTAAATCTTTATTAACTGCGAAATATCTTTGCATTTTACTCACCTTATTCATTATAAAATAATATCAATAATAAAACAATCTATTTTACGAACATTTTATATTTTTTATAATTAGTTTACTAGTAAAATATATATTTTTTTGATATACTAATTATTGTAAAGGTGTGATAAAAAATGGATGAAGATATGATTAGATATAATCCAAATAATAATGAAACTAATAAATTTAGTGTACTTAAAACATATGCGGAAGAATTAACTAGTAAAACGTATGTTACTAATCCTGCAATTGCAAGAGATGAAGAAATAAAAAAGATGATTTTAATATTACTTAGTCCTGAAAAATCTGTTGTTTTAACAGGTAAAGCAGGTATTGGTAAAACATCTATTGTTGAAGGTCTTAGTTATAGAATTCAAAGAAAAGAAGTTCCAAATGCTCTATTAAATTCTAAAATATATAAAATAAACACATCATCATTACTTGGAAATTATAACGATGATGGAAATGAAGTATCAAAATTACAATTATTAATTAATGAAATAATGGGGAAAAAAGATATAATACTATTTATAGATGAAATACATACTTTAGTAACTGCTTCTAGAAATGGTGAAGTTGACTTTCTAAATATGTTAAAACCTGGACTTGATAGAGGTGACATAAAAGTAATTGGTGCAACTACTACTGCAGAATTTGAGCAGTTTCTTCTAAAAGATAAAGCATTTTTAAGACGTTTTGAAAAAATAGAAGTAGAAGAACCTGATCAAGAAACTACTGTTAAAATACTAATGGGAACTTTAAAAAAGATAGAAAAAGCAACTGGTGTTACTTGGCCTTATACTAATTATTTACTTGAACAAGTATGTAAATTTTTAGTTAATATGACTAGTGAATATAAAAGAGTCTATGAAAATGGTTCTAGGTATCCAGATGTTGCACTTGCACTCCTTTCTAAATGTTTCACATATGCTAGATTTGAAAATTCTGAATATGTAACATTTAAGCATATATATGAAGCTATTGTTAATTGTAATAGTGTATATGATGATGTAGTAAAAAAGGAACTTGTTGAATTTAAAAGAATATTTAAAGATTATTTGGAAAAAGAAAATGTAGAAATTAATTAATTTCTACATTTTTAATTTATTGTCATCTTCATGTTCATAATCTATTACTGATAAATTTAAATAATTTTTGTCTTCAGTTAAATTTATTACTCTACCTTTCAACGTTCCCTCTATTACCACTACTTCTGGTCTATCTACATGACCTAAGAAATTTCTATTAACAACAGCTATATCACCATTTGATAATACTACTCTTCGTCCTTTAGAATATACAGATACACAATTTAGAAAATGTTTTACTACATCTTGATCAAATAATCTTTGTGCCTCTGAAGAAGAGCCATAATCTCTCATAAAATATGTTAATATATTTTTTGGTGTTATGCCTCCACTTTTCTGAAATAAAAACAAAGTATTTTCTGGTAAGTCACTATTTATAGCATTAATATCATTATTTGAAAGTGTATCATAAATATCCGCAACATGTAATATAGATGCATACTTATAATTTCTAATAGTATTACCTGACATTTTATAATAACCACATCCATTTTGATGTTCATGATGACATAAAATACTACATAGTACACTCATCGGTATTTCTCCAGTTTTTACAAAATCTGTATCTCGTAATAAATCCACTGTTAAATAAGGAAGTATTTCTTCTTTTTTGCATTTTAATCTTTCAGTATATAATTTTTCTATTGATGAATCTGCTTCATTACTTTTAGCAAAATCATGAAGTAATCCTGCTAGTGTAACTTCTTCTAACTCTTTATCACTATATCCCATATCTTTTGCAATAATGCAAGATACAACAGCAACATTTACTGCATGCTTGCTAACATAATCAAACATACTTCTTGTATCATAATAATCCGCATCATGAATATTATAATTAATTATTTGGTGTGTAATTATCTTAGAATATTTAATTATTTCCCTTATTTCTTTATTTCTTACTGCTTTTGATGTTTCTATTCTTACTTGATCACTTATTTTGTCCTCTATAATTATATTTTCAGTACCAGGTGTCTCTACATAAAAATATTGCATTGTATAGCCACTATATTCTGATTGAAGTCTAGAAATTGTTTTTTCTGTTAAAACTGCACCAGCAGGAAGAAGAGCAACACCCATAGCATTATATATTGGTTTTGCAAGTACATCTCCTATTTCTAATTTTTCTTTTGTTTTTATTTCCATATTCTAACATCTCCTATTATCAAGATTAACAGAAACAAGAAGTTTTGTCAAATAAAAAAAAGGTTATTAATATGAGATTTTGTCAACCACATGTAATAATCTTTGTTTTTCTGATTCTATACTACCATTTATATAACTTTCACCATATATTATATAAGTTATATCTTTTAGTTCTAATGTTCCATAATAACCACTACCACACATATATTGATACATACTATTAACATTATTAAATAATTTGTATATTAGTTTATTATCTATATAAAGAGCGACTAAACAAATATATTTCATTTCTTTTGAATTTAAAATTTGTGTTACTAACTTTCTATTTATTTTATTATACCTATCATAATATATCTTTGCTAAAGTATACATAGATGGTATATGATTTGATTTCATTACTATATTTATAATTTCATTAAATTTATCTTCCGACAATAAGTTACATACACTTGTAAATCCTACTAATTCTAATATTTTACCTGATGCTATTAAAGTATCTGCTAATTTAGTAACATTTTGAGAAGATAATTTTTCTATTGAACCAGTTTTTACTATATATCTATATTCTTTCATTTCACATAATTTATTAATCAATTTATTAACATTTTCCTTGCCTATAAAACTTGAGGAATATGATAGTATTTCATATATTAAGTGCGGATCTTTTAAAAAGCAGATTTTATTTATTGAATAATTTCTATTTTGCATGGTTGTTAATAATTCTTTTATATAAGGAACATTTTTTGCTTCTATTACTATATCTATTAAGTTAGATAAATTATTCCCATTAATTGTAATTATTTTACATGTTTTACATATATAATACATATCTTTTTGCATGCATAATACATTAATTAATCTTGTAATATCACTTTCTTCTAAATCCTTGTTGTTATTTAAAAACATATAAATTTCTTCAGAACTTTTTACTTTTATTAAATTTCTAATTTTTTTCTTTCTTGCCTTTTCGTCTATAGTTTTAACCATATTTTCACCTTCTTTTAATTATATGTACTTTTTTAAGAGCGCAGTTATGATTATACCACAATTAGAAAAAAAGATAAATATTAAAATTTATCTTCTAAAAAATCTTTTAAATTTATTTATAAAATCATTAGTATCATCTAAATTTGTTTTAGATAACTCTGTAAATAGTTCTTTTTGTTTTCTATCTAATTTAGTAGGAATAACTACCTTTATTACTACATATAAGTCTCCTACTTTATTTGAATTAATATATGGTACACCTTTTCCTTTTATTTTGTGTTTATTACCATTTTGAGTTCCTTCTGGAATATTAAGTATAATAGTTTCATTCATTAAAGGCACTTCTTTCTTACATCCAAGTGTTGCTTCTACAATATTTATAGGAAGTTCCATATAAACATCATTGCCTTCTCTTTTAAATATTTGATGTTCTTCTACATTGAATTCTACATATACATCTCCGTTTGGTCCACCATTTATTCCAGCTTCACCTTTTTCTTTTATTCTTATTTGGTTTCCTGTATCAATACCAGCAGGTACTGTAATAGTAATAGTTTTTCTCTTTTTTACTCTACCATTACCTTTACATTCTGAGCAAACACTATCAAATGTTTTACCAGTACCAGAACATTCATGACAAGTAGTCTTAGACATAAATGATCCAAATAATGTATTTTGTGTTTCTGTTACAGTTCCAGATCCATGACAAGTACTACATGTTTTTTCTCCAAAACCACCTTTACCTTTACAATGTTCACAAGTTTCATATACATCAAGGGTTAAATCTTTTTTACATCCATAAACTGCTTCCATAAATGATATGTTCATTTTATATAATGAATCATTACCTTTTCTTGGTGATGTTTTGCCTTTACTTCTGGAACTACCAGAAAAACCAAATCCTTGACCAAATACACCAGATAATATATCAGATAAATCTATATCATCAAAACCAAATGATGAAGATGAGAATCCACCATTAAATCCTCCACCATATCCAGTATTACCATTTTGATCAAATGCAGAATGACCATATTGATCATACATCTTTCGTTTATTTTCATCAGATAATACTTCATATGCTTCTTGTACTTCTTTAAATTTTTCAGCAGCATCTGGTGCTTTATTTAAGTCAGGATGGTATTCTTTTGCTAAACGTCTAAAAGCACTTTTTATTTCTTTATCAGTTGCAGTTTTAGATACTCCTAATACTTCATAATAATCTCTTTTTGCCAATTTACTTCACCTCTTTTTTATTTACTATAAAGTTCATCAAACTTATCAATTAATGAACTAAAATTATCAATTGCATTTAAATAAACTTTTTTATCTTCTAAATCAATACCTAATACATTATATATATCTTTAACACTATATTCATTACCGGTTTTTAAGAAATTAATATATTTATTAAGCATTTCTTTATTACCAGATAATATTTCTTTAGAAACATATGACGCAACTGATACACATATTGAATAACTAAATAAATAATAAAACGTATAATAATGACTTCTTGTAATCCATGCACCTTTTTCATAATTACTTTGTATTTCATTTGGATAAAATTTAAGTAAGCTTTTTTCACATAAATCATATAAATAATCTTTTGTAAGTGTTCCACCATCTTCAACATATCTATAGAATTCTTGCTCTAAATTACCTTCCTGGATACCACCATAAAAATTATTTTCAAATGTACCTAAAATGTTAGATAATCCAGATAAAGCCTCTTCATTGCTTCCATTACTAATTAAATAATTTGATAGTAAAAATTCATTAGTCAACGATGCAACTTCTGATATTATATTAGGGACATCTCTATACTCTTCAATATTATTCTCATATAAGTATTGATGATGAACGTGATGCCCTGACTCATGTGCAAATATTGATACTGATTGTAAATCATAATTAAAACTCATTAATATTTTAGAATTTTTTATATTAGGAGATGAAACATTATATCCACCATTACATTTTCCTTTATATTGACAAAAATCAACACATCTATCTTCTATTACATGTTTAAAATGATTTACGTAATCTTCTCCAAGTGGTTTTAATGCTTTTAAAACTAAATCACATGCTTCTTCTATAGTATATTCTTTATTTGTTTCATATAGTTCAATTGGCGCATCCCAAGGAGCACATTTGTCTATTTTTAAAACTTTGCTTCTCAAATCATAATACTTTTTTAGTATATCTTTAGTTTCAAGTGCTGAATCTATTAACGATTCAAACACTTTATTAGATAATTCTAAATCAAATAAATTTTCATCCCATGTTGAATCATATTTATGAATTTTTGAAAGAGCCACATTAGTTTTTACATAATCATCTAATAATCCTGCACTAATATTTGCATACCTATCCTTTACCTCATTAAATTGTTCATAAACTTCTTTTCTCTTATTTCTTGGAAGTTTCTTTACTATTCTTCTATAGTTTGTAGTCATTAATTTTTCTACACTTCCATCTATCATAGTTACACTACCATAATCATTGCAACTATTTAATAAAGTTGATGACATTTGACTATAGCTATTTGAGGTACTTGTTAATCTTGAGCATAATTCTTCTTCTCTTTTATTTAAAACATGGTTCTTGTATCTATATGTATCATCTAACATACTTTTATATTTTAGTAATTTTTCATTTTTAAATAAATCATTATATTCATTTTCACTTAAACTTAGTAACTCTGGATTAAAAAAACTTGACTTCGTATAATATTCTGATCTTAATGTATTAATTCTACCAACAAGTTCAACGCCTAATGGATCATTTAAATCTTGATCATTCATTATCATTGAATAAATATCTAAATTTATAATTTTTGAGGCTAAACTCATATCAAATTCTAAAAACTCAAGTAATTTATCTGAATTTTTAGTACATCCAACATAATTATCTAAAAATTTAATTTTTTCTTTCACTTCATTAAAGGTCTTATTAAAATCTTCTACATCTTTAAAAAAATCTGTTAAATCCCATTTGTATTTTAAAGGTACATCATTTCTTGTTTCATATTTATTCATTATTATCTCCTTATATAAAGTAAAATAGAAAGTTCTAGCAAGCTAGAACTTCTATATCTGTTTATTATTTTTCTTCGTAATCTGCATCTACTACTGAATCATCTTTTTTATCATTATCAGCACTTTCAGATGTTGAACCTGCATTTGATTGATTTGCTTTTGCAGCTTCTTCATAAACTTTAGAACCTAGAGCCATAGCTTTTTCATTTAATTTTTCTTTAGCATCTTTCATCTTATCTAAGTCATTAGAATCCATTGCTTCTTTAGCTACTTTAACAGCATCTTCTGCTTCACTCTTTTCTTTATCAGTAATCTTATCACCTAAATCTTTAACAGCTTTTTCAGTTGCGAATACTAATTGTTCAAGTTCATTTTTAACATCTGCTTCTTCTTTTCTCTTAGCATCTTTTTCTTTATTTGCTTCTGCTTCTTTAACCATTTTATCTATTTCTTCATCAGAAAGTGATGTTGAAGCAGTAATTGTAATAGATTGTTCTTTATTAGTTCCAAGATCTTTAGCCTTAACATTAACTATACCATTAGCATCTATATCAAATGTAACTTCGATTTGAGGAATTCCTCTAGGTGCTGGTGGGATATTATTTAATTGGAAGTTACCAAGTGTCTTGTTATCACTTGCCATTGGTCTTTCACCTTGAAGAACATGTATATCAACTGCTGGTTGATTATCAGCTGCAGTACTAAATACTTGACTCTTACTTGTTGGAATTGTTGTATTTCTTGGAATTAATACTGTCATAACTCCACCCATTGTTTCAATACCAAGTGAAAGTGGTGTTACATCAAGAAGAACTATATCATTAACTTCACCTGTAAGTACTCCACCTTGGATAGCAGCACCCATAGCAACAACTTCATCTGGGTTAACTCCTTTAGATGGTTCTTTACCAAGTTCTTTCTTAATTAAATCAGTTACCATTGGTATTCTAGTAGATCCACCAACAAATATAACTTTATCAATATCATCTTTAGTAAGTTTAGCATCTTTTAATGCTTTTCTAACTGGTTCTAGAGTTGATTCTACAAGATCACGAATTAATTCTTCAAATTTAGCTCTTGTTAATGTTGTTTCTAAGTGAAGTGGTCCATTTTCTCCTTGTGATATAAATGGTAAGCTTATTTGAGTGCTTGTTACTCCACTTAAATCTTTCTTAGCCTTTTCAGCTGCATCTTTAATTCTTTGCATAGCCATTTTATCATTACTTAAATCAATACCATTTTCTTTTTTGAATAAATCAACTAAGTAATCTGATACTCTATTATCAAAGTCATCTCCACCTAAATGGTTATTACCTGATGTTGATTTAACTTCGTAAACACCATCACCAAGTTCTAGAATAGATACATCGAATGTACCACCACCAAGGTCATAAACTAAGATAGTATGTAAATCATCTTGTTTATCAGAACCATATGCTAAGGCTGCTGCTGTAGGCTCATTAATAATTCTTTCAACTTCAAGACCTGCGATTTTACCAGCATCTTTAGTTGCTTGTCTTTGTGCATCATTAAAATATGCTGGAACAGTAATAACTGCTTTAGTTACTTTTTCTCCTAAATAACTTTCTGCATAATCTTTAATATATCCTAAAATCATTGCTGAAATTTCTTGTGGTGTATATTTTTTACCATTTGCTTCTACTTTTTCATCTGTACCCATTAATCTTTTAATTGAATAAATTGTATTTGGGTTTGTTACCATTTGTCTTTTAGCAGCATCACCAACGATTATTTCATCACCTTTAAATGCTACTACAGATGGTGTAGTTCTATTTCCTTCTGGATTTGCAATAACTGTTGCATTTCCACCTTCTAATACTGCACAACAACTATTTGTTGTACCTAAATCAATACCTATAATTTTACTCATATATATCCTCTCCTTTATTTACTAACCTTTACCATTGCTGGTCTTATAACTTTATCTTTATAAGTATACCCCTTTTGGAGTACTTCTATTACTATATTTTCTTTTGTTCCTTCTTTTTCCTCTTGCATTACTGCTTGATGAAAACTTGGATCAAATTCTTTATCTATAGCTTCTATTTCTTTAACTTCAAACTTTTCTAATATATTTTTTAAACTATTATATATCATTGTCATACCTTTTTGATAACTTTCAATATCATTACTTGTAGCATCTACATTAAGAGCTCTTTCAAAATTATCTATAACTGGTAATAACTCAGTTATAAGTGATTCATTTGAATATTTTAGAAGTCTATTTGTTTCTTCATCTTTTCTTCTTAAAGTATTAACCATTTCTGCTGCAATTCTCATATTCTTATCTTTAAGAGTATTAACTTCATTTTGAAGTTCTTCTAATTTTTTGTCTTTCTTATGTTCCTTTTTATGTTCTTTAGGTTCTTCTGCTTTCTTTTCTTCTTTTATTTCTTCATTTTTGTTTTCTTCCACAAAGAAACCTCCTTACTTTTCAATCTCTTCTTTTAAGTATTCAAGTAAACTTACAACTCTATCATATTCCATTCTTTTAGGTCCTAGAATTGCAAGTGTTCCCTCTCTACCATTTACATTATATTTTGTCTTTATTACTGTCAAATCATCATCTATGTTGTTTTCATTACCTATGTACACATTTATACCAGAGTCATCTTCTTTAATTTTAGAAACAATATTGTCATTATCAAACTTATTAACTAAATCTTTAATTTTTCTAGCATCAGATGAAAATTCATCAAGTTCAAGTAAATTACTTTTACCCCTCATAGTCATATCTGCACTATCTTTAAAATTATTAAATGCATTATAGAACGCATTATAAAGTATTTCATGATGTTTTACATATTGATTAATAATTGGTTTAATTTCAAATTCAAGTTTAGATGTAACTTCATCAATTGGGGTACCAACAATAAGTTTATTAATAAGTTCAACAGTTTTATTTACTTCTTCAAGATTAGAACCTGTTATATTAATTATTTTATTTTCAACATGTCCTTTATCTGTTACAAGAATAGCTGTTACATTATTTTCATCAATTGGGATTGCTTCAACTTTTTTAAGTTTACTTTCTAAAGCATTATCCTTTAATATAACTGCTGTATAATTAGTCATTTCAGATATTATCTCTAAACTTTTTATTATTGCATCACTTAATACTAATGAATTATTTTGGAATATTGTTTGAAGTTTTAATACATCTTCACCACTCATTTCTTTTGGCTTCATTAAGTTATCAACGTAATATCTATAACCTTTCTCAGATGGAACTCTACCTGATGATACATGTGTTTTTTCTAAGTATCCTAAATCTTCTAAGTTAGCCATTTCATTTCTAACTGTCGCACTAGATACATTTAATGAATCACAAATAGATTTTGAACCAACTGGCTTTGGTACTTTTATATACTCTTCAACTATAATTTTTAGTATAGAACTTTGTCTTTCTGTAAGCATATATTCACCTCTAATCCAAGTGTACAATCTAATTATAACACTTATTTTAGCAATGTCAATAGATGAGTGCTAAATAATATAAAAAGTAGACATTCATCTACTTAATAATACTATATTCAATACTACTCGCTTTTGATATATCTATATTTACTTTTGTTTTTATTGTTTTTGTTGTACCATTTTCTACTTTTTCACTTACTTTATCAATAATTTCTTTTATTGTATTTCCTGATTCATCCATAATTTTCATTTTAAATTTAGAGCCCTCATAAGTATATCCTGTATTGTTTATTACAACAGTCACTATTTCACTATTACTAATTTTTGCATTGACAAATTCTAGTCCATCATAATTTTGATTTATAAGCATATCGTTATCATTATTTTGTTTTTCATCAATATTTTTATTATTATTAGTCGCACATCCCGTTAATATTAATAAGAATGTCATCAACATAAAAATTTTTACTATAAATTTATTCATACTCTTCACCTATTCTTATTTTAAGTATACTATGTGACATAAATTTTTGCAATAAGAAAAGCTCTTATTTATATTTTTAAGAGCTTTTTGATAAACCTAATTTTTTATTTTTAATATCATTTTTGTAAGTATTTTCTAAAGAATTTTTGTATTCTTCTAAACATCTAAGATATACTTCATTTACATACTCTTCACTTATATTTAAAGCCTTTGCGACTTCGCTATTTTTATAATATTGTCCATCTATTCCACCAAACAATAAAAATATAATTGCATCATCTTTGGTTTTTGTACCATTTTTATAACCAATTAATTTTAATAAATATTCTAAGTTTATCATTTTTCTAATATTTGGTACTTCTTCTGCATCAAATGTTGTTTTATTAAATTCTATATTTATATCTTTTTGAAGTGTTCTTTCTTTCTTTTTTTCTTTTTTACTTCTATCACTTTTTAAGTCATTTTTAACTGATTCAGTATTATTTTTTTCTTCTTTTACTTGTTCTTCTTTAGTTTTGTTAAAACTAGTAGTTATAGAAGAAACATCATATCCAAATTTTTGAAGCAGTATTATTTGCATATTATACAAAATATTTTCACTAATCAATCTGCTATCATTATAATTACTTAATGATCTTTCCAATGCATCTTCATAAAGCTTATTTATCACTTTATCAATAGAAAGACCTTCTTTGTTTGCTAATTCATCTAGCAATTTTAAACAAATTTTATTGTATTTTATAATTGTTTTTAATGACGAATGTTGTTCTAAAACTAATAATTCTTTTTCAAGATCATCTTTTTTTATTTGTTCAATTATATAATTTTCTATTTGAATAGTTTTTCTAATTAATATATCAACATAATAGCCTTGAATTTCTTCACTTTCTATTTTATCAATTATTGATTCTGGTATATTATAATCTTTATACTTATTTTTTAAATGTGTCTTTACATTAAATTCCATAAAAATCACCTTCTTATTTTTCTAAAATCATAGTTTTTTCTTTTTTTAATTCATCATTTAATTTATTTTTATATAATTCTAGACATTTAGTATAAATATTATTAATGTATTCTTCATTTATATGAAGGAATTTTGATATTGAAGATATCTTAAAGTATTGATCTTCTACTCCTCCAAATAATAGTAATACAATCATATAATCTGAGTTTGATATATTTTCTTTTCCGATTAATTTTAATAGTTCATCTATCTTTATCATATTTAGAATATTTGGAATCGTATCATTAGTGTGGGTATTACTGGTAGAACTACTAGCAATTTCATTTATTTGTGTTTCTTGTTCATTTTCTACTTCTGATTTAGCATCTTTTACTTCTTTTTTAGATTCTTCTGTTTCCTTTACTTTTTCAGAAATATTATTCTTAATTATTTCTTTATTATCTTTTTCTTGGGTACTAATATTTTTTACAGTTATATTTTCTTTTACTGTTTTTAATAAATAGGTTGGAACATTTAAAGTATTTTTTTTCACATTAACTTCTAAATCATAAAAATTGATTAACCCAAATATATCAATTAGCTTATCTACTAATTTTGTTGGTGCGGCTTTTTTACCATTTAAATAATCACTTAACACCATCTTATTTATACCTAATGTATCAGCTAGTTTTATCTTATCAATATTATTTAAAGCTATAAATTTGTTAAAAAATAATATATCATAACGCTCTGGTTTTAAACACGCTGGAATTTTTAAAGTATTTTCTCTTATTTTTGTTACAAGTTCATCATAACTATTTACTTCAAATAATTTATATATTTCATTCATGATATCATCCGTAACTAGTTCTTCACCTGCAAGACATTTTATTAATCTTGCTTTGTTCATTGATAATACTATTTGTAATTTAACAAGCATTACATTATTTTTTAATAAATAAGCTTTTAGTATAGAAATATCAAATTTATTAGTATTTGTTTCTACTTCAGGGTTGTTTTTTAAAACTTCTGTAACAAGTTTCTTTTGTTCAGATAATTCTTTTAATTCATCATAATTTTTTACATTAAAATATTCAAGAATTTGGGCAAGATTATATCCAGGAACTTTTTTATTCAAATTAATATAACTATAAAGTGTTGATACTGGAATATCTGTTACTTTTGAAATAGATTCAATACTGACACCATTTAATCTCTTTAAAAAAGTAATATCAAATTGTTCATTTTTATCTATACTTGTAACTACATCTTTTTGTAAAAATTGTTTCATATTTTCTATTATATTTTGACTTAATAATTTACTACTATCATAATTCTCTTTTATTGTATTTATTATTTGATTATATATTTCATCAAGCTTGCTATCAATACTTACTTTATCATTACTTGCTAATTTACTAATTCTTGATAAGCTAATACCATCTGATTTAATTATTTTTTTTAAATAATTGTATGAAGTTCTTATAGTGCTTAAGTTTGCGACATTTTGAACTATAGAGTTATCAAGAGATATTGATATTTTTTTAATTGCATCTGCATCATTTTTATATGTACTTGTCTCATCAACTAAATACTTTTGTATTTCTTCTTTTGTTATTCCAAATTTTTCATATTTTTTTATAACTTCATTTAATACTTTTTCCTTGTTTATCATATATATTCCCCCTAAAAAAAGTATAACCTTTTCACGTAGATTATACTTTTTTTTATTTTATTTGTCAATTTATTCTAATTTTATAAATGGCTCTACTAAATTATAACCAAAAAAATATATAAGAGTCGCACTTACTATTAAAAATATTATTAAACCTAGTTGTATTTTCTCTATTTTTTTATCTTTTTTTGTTTCTTTTTCTTTATTAAGTTGTTCTTCCTTCTTATCTTCTTCATCATTAACATTAAATAGTCTATCTATTTTTATCATATCTTCTTCTGTATTAGAAGGATTTTCATCAATATCTAAAGTTTCTATCTCTTCATTATTTTCAAGAACTTCATCTATAGGTTCAAAATCTAATTCTTCCATTAATAATCCTCCTTCTATTCTTTATATATATTATACTACTTTTTTTAATATTTTAATATACATTATATAAAATTAATCAAAATATCATTTGAAACATAAATATACTCCTTTGGTATAAAAATATATTTATCATTTTCACTTAAATAACCTTTTTTTAATAGTTCATTAATATTATACAAATTATGAATATCTATATTATATTTATTATAAAATTCTTTTTTGTTAATACCTTCTATCTTTCTAAAACCAAGTATTAATTCATATCTTATCTTATCTTCTTTAGTAAGTATTTCTTCTTCCTTATCTCTATTAAATTCTATATATTTTTTTAAATTTCTTGTATTATTAATTCTTTTATTTTCTATAAAAGATGCGGCGGATAAACCAAATCCATAATATTCCTTGTTATTCCAGTAACATAAATTATGTTTTGATTCAAATCCTTTTTTAGCATAATTACTTATTTCATAATGACAATAATTAGAACTTAATGTCTTTTCTATTGTATCATACATTAATCTATCTAAATCTTCACTTATATATTCTTCATTTTTATTATATAAAATGGTATTTTTTTCAATTATTAATGAATAACAAGATATATGTGGTATATCAATACTTAAAAACATTTTTAAATCTTTTTTTAAATCATCAATAGTTTCATTATTAACCGCATATATTAGATCAATATTTATATTATCAAAATATTTTTTTACTAAATTTATTTTTTTTAATATAATTTCACTATCATACTTTCTATTCAAGTATTTTAATATCTTGTTATTAAAACTTTGTACCCCTATACTAATTCTATTAACTTTGTTATTTTTAAATAATTCTAGTTTTTCTTTAGTTATATCTTCTATATTACATTCTATAGTAAATTCATAGTTATCACTTAAATTTAAAGTATTTGTTATTAAAAATAAGTTTTTTAATTCATCTATACTTAATGCGGATGGTGTTCCTCCACCAATATAAATAGTATCTAATATTTCACCTTTGTAATCTTCTTTTATTTCATTACTTAATGCATTTAAATATGAATTAACAAAATTAGAATTATAATACATTTTACTAAAATCACAATATGAGCAAATACTTTTGCAAAAAGGAATATGTATATATGCACTTTTTATATTAGACATTATTATCACCTAAAAAAATTATAACAAAAAAATAAGTTTTTTAAAACTTATTCTTTGTACCAAGTATTATTTATATCAACATTTTTAGAATATGGGGCTGGATTTGGCATATCAAATTTAGTTATTATAGGTATTTTAAATGCGCTACCAACCATCAAAGTATATCCTGGTTGAAGACTCTTTATTTTAGCGACTAATTCATCACTCATATTAGCAACAACATTCTTTATATAATCAAGATCTTTAGGATTTATAATTCTTAGAATTAAATAATTTGAACATTGTGAAAGTGTAGTATCACTAAGTTCTGAAGGTCTTTGTGTTATTAATCCTAAAATAACACCATATTTTCTTCCTTCTTTTGCAATTTTTTCAAATATATTATATCCAATCAAATCAATATCTCTATCTCTTTGTATATATCTATGTGCTTCTTCTATAAATATATGTACTGGATATGAAGCTCTATCTTCTAATCTCGCATTATATTCAAATAACATTTTAGAATATATTTTTATCATAACTTTAGCTTGTCTATCAGTAATATTATTTATATTAAAGTTAACTATATTATATTTACCATCTTCATTTAAAGATTTTACATAATCTTCTTTAGAAATATAATTGTCTACTCTATAATAATTACCATAATCACTATTTATTATAGATTTTAATCTAACTCTTAAAACATTAATTTTCTCATATATTGCGTCACTTTTTAATATTCCTTCAGAAATAAATGCAAGTTCTAAAGCATCATATAAATTTTCTAATGTATAATATAATTTACCATGACCTGGATTTAATTCTGTATCATTATTTATAAATTTCTTAAAGAAATTAGAAACAAGTACTATATCTGCTATTTTACCATCTTTATCAAGAATCAAACATTGTCTTAATGTTCTAGTCCATCCAGGAACTCTAACTTCTGTTTCTAAATTCAATGTTTTAGTATTAAACATTGAGAAGATTGCCATTATTTGGTCTCTTAATTGATTAGCTGGTTTACCACTATATAGTATTTCTAAGACAGCTCTTGCTATTATATCATTTATATGTTTATCTCTTTGTTCTTCATCCATAGAATATATAGTTACTATTCTAAGCATTTTTTCTATTATAGGTATTTGTACATAACTTTCTGCTTCTAATAAAAGTGCCATATCATCCGCATCAAGTAACCATATTGGTATTTGTACTAAATTAGTTTCTTCACTTTCTTTATCCGTTGTATAAGATTTATATGAAATATTATTTATACCTTTTAACGCTGTATGATATTCACCAAAAACATCAAATATAAAAATATTAGTCTTTGGCGTATTATTTAAAAATAAATTTTGAAATATTCTTGCGACTGAAGAACTTTTACCACTACCAGAATTACCTACTATACAAAAGTGTTCTGAAAAAAACTTATTTGGATCTATATTTAATGGATATCCTGAATAAAGTGGTAATCTTCCAAAATTAACATAATGTTCACCATTTGAATTTCCAATTATTAAATCAAGTTCATTTCTATTTATTATTCTAACTGTACTTGAAAATGATGGTTTTTTATTAACACCAGACACAAAATTATTATTTATTATTTCACCAAGTAATAATATTTTTGCTTCTGTTAAACTTAATGAAACTATTTCACCAATTATAGTTGATCCTACTGAATCAAATGCAACATGCATATTTAATAATCCAGTTTTATTGCTTAAATCAATAGATAATTTTATAACTGCCAAATTCCCCTCAATTGCTATTATTTTTCCTAACATACTATCCCTATCCTATTCTTTTTTATATTATATCATATAATAATCAAAAAAAGAAACAATTTTGTTTCTTTTTTCTAATTAATATAAAATATTTACTTTAGACACTTCTATTGCCGGACGAACACCACGATAAACCTCATTTGAAACAATAGTATAATAAATATGACTGGAATCGCCACTTAATGACCATGCATCGGTTGAATTATCAAAATATGGAGTTTCAAGCCAATACCCATAATTTCCTACATCAGGATTTGAATACTTCGTATTTTCTAATAAATAATTAAAATCATCTAATTCTCCCACCTGTTTAGTCGGTATATTTCCATTATTAGTAGTCTTCCTAATATCATTTATTGTAAGTAATCTTGCTGCATATCCAGAATAACTAAAGTTACTTGGCAATATTCCTCCTGTTGTTGTATTACCTGCATTCTCATTTAATATTGCTCTTGTACTATTTTTTAAACTTACATTTTTCCATTGACTAGTTGTAGGAAGCTGCTCTATTGCTGTTCTTGGTCCATGAAAGTTTTCTTCTGAACTATCATATGCATATACCTCACTATTACTTGGACTACCTGCACTTACATTATTATAATAAATTAATACTGCAGTATTATTATCCATATCTGTTACATAATAAAATCTTTCTGTTGTTGAATCGTATGTTCCATCTCCATTTACATCACAATCAAATGCATCCCCTGAAGTAAGTGTTCCTTTTGTTCCTAAGTTACCATATGTTATTGTAGTTGTTCCTTTTGAACCACTAGTTGTATATCCAGCTCCTGAACAAGAATATGTTGTATCTGTCTGTGTACATTCTTCTGTATGAAGTGTTGTTGCTCTTTTACATATTATTTTATTGTTATTATCGTCTTTTGATATTTCTGTACCATCAAATTTTAATGTATCATCTTTAAATGTTCCATTACAATAAGTTATACTTCCACTTATTTTATCTTTATTTTTTAGTTTTAATTCTTTTGAATTTGCTGTACTTTGATCATCAAAATCAAATAAATAACAACCATCATTATTTTTTATAAAGTTAGATTCATTTAGTGCATCTCCTGCGGTTATTTGTGTTTTTATTGCATCTTTTACAAGTTTTATACTACTTTCCGCACTACTTTCTTTTGACTTTTCTATTACATTCAGTATTTTTGGTACTGCTATTACTGTTATTATTGCTAAGATTACTATTACTGCTAATAATTCTATTAATGTAAATCCTTTTTTCTTCATTTTCCTACTCTCCTATACTATTTACTTATAGTATACCCCCCTAGCCTTTATGTCAATAAGTTTCTTTCTTATTTACATTATATAAACAAAAAAAGAGTTAAACATTCTTTTTTTACATCATTATTTTTTCATTACATCTAATACTTTTTGCATTTTAAGATCGTATTTAATCATTTCAATACCACCAATTTGTTTTAATAATTCTTCTTTTGGAGTATTATATTTTTTAGATAAATCTTCTATTTCTTTTTCTGCTTCTTTATCATCTATTTCTATTTTTTCTAGACTAGCAATTTCTTCAAGCATAAATCTATATTTAACTCTCTTTTCTGCTTCGCCTCTCATTTGATCCTTTAATGCTTGTTCATCTGAATTTGTAAACTTATAGAACATATCAAGTGTTATACCTTGCATTTTTAAATTATCTTCATATTGATGCATCATTCTATGAATTTCTTCATCAATTAATTGTTCTGGTAATTCTACTGTAGTATTTTTTGCAACTTCTTCCAATAAATCATCTACATATTTATTTTCAAGTTCATAATCTTTTTTTGCTTCTAAATCTGCCTTTATTAAGTCTCTTAATTGTTCTTCTGTTTCAACATCTTTAAATCCTAAATCCTTAAAGAATTCTTCATCCATTTTTGGAAGTACTTTAGTTTTTACTTCATGTACTTTTATTTTGAATGTTGCTTTAGCACCTTTTAACTCTTCTGAACCATAATCTTCTGGGAATGTTACTTCTATATCTTTTTCATCACCAGATTTTAATCCTATTAATTGTTCTTCAAATCCTGGTATAAATGTATTACTACCTATTTCAAGTGAATAATTTTCTCCTTTTCCACCATCAAATGCTACACCATCTTTAAATCCTTCAAAATCAATAACAGCTATATCACCATTTTCAATCTTTCCTTCTTTTACTTCTACATCTGCATATTTTTGTAATAATGTATTTATTTCATTTTCTACATCTTTATTAGTTATTGAAACTTTTTCTTTTTTTACATTTAAACCATTATATTTTTTGATTTTTACTTCAGGTTTAGTAGTTATTGTAAATTCTATTACTACATGCTTTTCATCAATTTCTTTTATATCAATTGTTGGTTGAATAATAGGTTCTAATTTATTTTCATTTAATACCTTTTCATATGCTTTTGGAAGTACAGCATCTACTGCTTCTGGATATAAAGATTCTTTACCATATTTTTTTTCAAATATATTTCTTGGTACTTTACCCTTTCTAAATCCATCAACTTTAACATCTTTTGATACTTTTTCAAATGCTTTTGTTAGAGCTTCTTCCCATTTTTGTCCTTCTATTTTTACTTCTATTTTATGTACGTTTTTCATTAAACTTCCTCCTTAAAACAATCTCTTTTATTATATAATAAATAAAAATATATATCAATATTTTATTTAATTTTAATGTTATTTATGTCAATTAAATTAGCAAAAGAATTAGCACTTACTCTAAATATTAAATCATTATCACTTGCGCCTTCTATTAAATATTCTTCAAAACCATTACCAGTCTCGAAGCCCTCTGGATCTATATATATAATTTTTAATCCTTTTTCTCTTGCTTGTTTTTGTACTCCTCTTCTATCCGCGTGTGTACCTATACATATTAAAGACTTTATATTTTTATCAAACTCTATTTTAGGAAAATAATTTTCAATATTATATACTCTTAGTATTTTTTCATTTATTCCTATTCTTTTACATAAACGATCAAAGTTATTATTTAATAAATCCCCTTTTAATATATTTTTCTCATACATTTCCTTTAATTTTTTATGAAATAATGTAGGCTTTGCTTTAATGCACATTATCATCATTTCATAAAATTCATCAAATTTATCTTTGTCTTTTTTTATTATTTGAAGAATTAAATCATCATCTTTTCCAAAATAGAACTTTCCATCACTATGTCTTTGAACTTTATATATTTCATGTAAATAATAAAGTGGCATTATTCCTGCTTCTATACTAGGTCCACATCCGAGTTCTACTTGTGCTGGTAAATATTTTTCTAGCTTTCTTATATCAGTTATATATTCTGGATTACCTCTTTTATCCTTTTCTCTTATTCCTTTTACTTGAAGTTTCCAAACTTGAGTATAAAAATCACTAGTATTAGTTAAATTATTACTTTTTACTATAATATCTACTACTTTATAATTATCTATTTTTTCCTCTTCGGGATGCTTATCAAATTCATTAATAATAATTACTATATCATCTTTTTTGTATTCGTTATTAATGAAATTATAGTTACTATTATTTAATTCTTCTTTTATACTATTTACATAGTCATAATATTCATCTAATGGCAATCTAACACTTAAATAAATATAAGAGTCTTTTACCATTAAGTAATCATTTTCTATATAAAACGTATGTCTATAATGAAGTGTTCTTCTTCTTTTTGTTGTGTTATCAACGTAACCTGAATTAATTTTATTTTCTATATTTTGACTTCTAAACCATACTCCTTCAAATATATATTCATTATTATTTGCAAAATAATTATTAAATACATCTATCTCATCTTTAGTAAGTTTAGATACTTTATATGGAAACTGCATAAATTTAACCCTCTTTCTAGTCATTATATTATATATTAAATATTGTATCTATCAAGAAAAAAATAACCTAATGGTTATTTTATTGAAATTATTTGAACTTGATAATTTCCTGTTGGACTTTCTACAGAAACAATATCATTTACTTTTTTACCCATAATTACTTTTGCAATTGGAGATTCATTAGATATCTTATTTTCAAATGGATCTGCTTCTGTACTACCTACTATTTTATATTCATCTATTTCATCATCTTCTAAATACTTAATTTCAACAGTAGATCCAATTCTAACTTCTTTTGAAGTTCCTTCTTTTATTATTGTAGCATGTTCAATTAAGTATTCAAGTTCATGAATTCTAGATTCTACTATACCTTGTCTTTCTTTTGCAGCATGATACTCAGCATTTTCAGATAAATCACCAAGAGCTCTTGCTTCTTTTATAGCATTTACTATTTCAGGTCTTTCAACCTTAGTTAAATTTTCTAATTCTGCTTTTAATTCTTCTAATCCTTCTTTTGTTATATAGCATTCTTGTTTTGTAGCCATTAAACTCACCTCGTTTATATACTTTATTTCAAGCATGACAAAATAATACTACATTTTTTATGTTTTGTCAACCTAAAAAATTAACACGTAACAAATCATATTTTTCTACTTTTTTATCACATGGTATTCTAAGTACTTCTTTAGGATGACGCGCAACATCTACTAAATTACCATCTTCATCTTTAATATATGTTACAGTAACATTAAATGATTCTTTATGTGGACCAAAAATATTAATTATGTCGCCCTTTTTAAAATAATTTCTTTCTTCTAATATTATTTCTTTATTTTCTTCATCATAACCAAGTACTACTCCTAAAAAATCTTGATTTGTATTTTCTTCTCTTTCACTATAATATTGTTCATTTACTCCTGGAAACTTATCGAAATATTGAGGAAGAGTGTCTCTATTAGCACACCTATATAATTCTATTTCATCATTTTTATTATATACATAATTTTTTCCTTCTTTATAATATCTATCTATTACTCTTCTATAAACACTAATTAATGTTGCAACATAATAAATAGATTTCATTCTTCCTTCTAATTTTAGTGAAGTAACACCAAGATCAATAATATCTGGAATGAATTTTAATAAAGATAAATCTTTTGGTGATATTGCAAAATCTACATTATCATTAATTTTATCTTTATTTTCATCATATAAATCAAAATTCCATCTACAAACTTGTGCACATCCTCCTCTATTTGAATCTCTATTAGTCATATAATTAGAAAGCATACATCTACCAGAATAACATGTACACATAGCTCCATGAATAAATATTTCAGTATCTATTTTTACATCATCTATTATTGATTTAATGTCTTCTTTTGATGATTCCCTTGCAAGTACTATTCTTTTTACTCCTTCTTTTTTGTAAAATTTAGCATCTTCCTTATTTAAAGTACACCTCTGAGTACTTAAATGGAATTCCAAATTAATATTATTTTCTTTTAAAAAATCTATTATAAATAAATCTGATGAAATAATTGCATCTACTTTTATTTTTTCTAAATTCATTAAATATTCTTTTAGTCCATCTATATCATCTTCATGAAATACTATATTAACAGTAACATATACCTTGGCATTATGAGCATGCGCAAATTCTACTCCTTCTTTCATTTCATCTAATGTAAAGTTTATAGCATTTGCTCTTAAACTAAAATTTTTACCACCTATATATACCGCATCTGCACCATATATTATAGCCCACTTTAATCTTTCTAAATCGCCAGCTGGCGCAAGTAATTCTACTTTATTCATTATTTTTCACCTTAAAAATAGTTTTTTTATTTAAGAAACCATCTGATGTATTTTCGTAATTATTACAATTCACAACTTCATATAATTTATTTACAAACTCAGTATCTTTTGGAGCTATTTTTAACGCTTTAAAAGCTTCTATAACATTATAAAAAGAGTTTTTATTTATCATATAATCATCTAAAAATATCCAATCTACATTATTGCTTTCTATTATTTTAGGAAATTCTTTTATCCCATTTAATACTTTGCTTGAGAAAAAGTTTGTATTTTTTCTTTCAATAATAGAATAATATTCTCCACTATTTTTTTCTTTCATATAATATTTTTTTGTACTATCTTGTTTAATATTTGTATATTTAAAATAATTAGTTAAAAGACTTCTTGAAGATGTGGCCATATTTGTATAACCAAATAATTTAATTGCGACTGGTATATTTACTTTACTTGCTATTTGTAATTTTTCATCTATAGTTATTTCATCACTTAGTATTACACCTTTTAATCCTCTTTTTTCTAAGAAATTAATAGTATAAGAATTAGTTGCTAAATGATTTCCATACCATACAGGTTTCATTTTTAGATTATTTTCATTTATTATATTTAATACTGCAATATCAGTAAAAAGCACACCAGATACATTTATATCATCCAAAATTAATAATATTTTTTTTAAATTTGGTAATTCACTATTAAAATATATCTTATTAAGCCCAATATAAACCTTTTTATTTTTATTAAGTATTAAATTACATTTTTCCTTTAATTCTTCTAATTTTATATACCTATTAAAATTTTCACTATATTCTTCAATCCCTATTATAAATCCATCAGCTTCATTTTCTAGATAAAAGTTAATATTTTCATCATCTGGAAAAGGTACAATTATTTTACACATCTAGCATACCCTTTCTATATGTTATTGCAATGCCATCACCAACTTTATAAAATTTTGTATCAAATTTTTCATGATTTTCTAAAAATTCTCTATACTTCTTTATCTTAGTAACTAATTGTTTTAAATTTCTATTTTCTATAGTATCAATTTCATTAACAAGTCCATGAAAATCCATATTATCACTTATTATAATTCCATCATCTAATAAGTTTTTTTCATAGTGATTAAAAAAGTTAGTATATTGTCCTTTTGCAGCATCTATAAAAATCATATCATATTTATCTTTTAAATCTATATTAAGTGCATCACCTAATATTAATGTTATTCTATCTTCCAATTTACATTTTTTTATATTTCTTACTGCTTCTATATATCTATCTTGATCTCTTTCAATAGATACTACTGTTACTTTTTCATCTGTTAAAGCCATTCTTATTGCAGAATATCCTATAGCTGTTCCTATTTCCAATATTTTATGTATATCATTTTTCTTAATAAATTCACATAAAAACTTAATACCTCTTTTTTGCATAATTGGTACACTATTTTCTTCTGCATACTTTTCCATTTCTTTTATTATATCTTCCATAATTACTACTCCTTAAAAAAGGAACTTAAAGTTCCAAATTATTCATTTTTTACAAGTGTGGATAATATTGATTCTACCATTTTCCATTCTTCTTCTGTTTCAATATTTCCTAAATCACATATTTCTTTAGTTGGATCATATGTTCTTGCATATGTTCTTATTGTTCCATCTTCATTTGTGGTATTATCTGTAAATATAATATAATTTTTACCTGTCTTTTTTAAGTCAAAAGTAAATAATATATCACATTCTATTTTCTTACCATCATCATCAATATAAGTAAATTTATTTACTAAAGATTCATCTTTACTCATTATTATCCTCTTTTCTTTTATCTAAATAACTCTGTAATATTATATTAGCTGCAAGTGAGTCTACACTTTTTTTTCTTTTTTTTCTAGTAACACCACCACTAATCATTATATTATTGGCTTCTACACTACTAAGTCTTTCATCTTGCATAATTACTTTTACATCAAAATTATCTTCTAATAATTTTTTAAAGTTTAAACTTCTGTTGGCAGCATCACCTAGTGTATTATTCATATTTTTTGGTAATCCTAATACTATTATGTTTGTATTAAATTCTTTTAATACATTCTCTACTTCTTTTAATAAAGATTCATAATCGTTTTCATTAAATCTTATAGTTTTATATGCACTTGCAATTAAACCAAGATTATCACTAACTGATACACCTAATGTTTTTGTACCTAAATCAAAACCTATATATCTCATTTTTTCATGTAATTTCTAAGTAAGACTTCAACTATTTGAGTTCTTTCTAATTTAGATATTTTCTTTCTTGATTCTTTATATGTAGATATATATCCTGGATCACCACTAATTATATATCCTACAATTTGATTAATTGCATTATACCCTTTTTCTTCTAATGCTGAATAAACATCATTTATAACATCCTCTACTAGAACATCATCTATATCTGATATATCAAAGACACTTGTTGTATTTGTATCCAAAATAATCACCTCTTAAAACTTTCTTTGAAATAAGTATAACACAAATATGAATAAAAATAAATAGTAACAAAAAAAGAAAGTTTTTATTCTTTCTTTAGATTTTCATCATATTTCTTATTCTACTAATTACTTTTTTCTCTATTCTAGATATATATGACTGTGATATTCCAAGAAGTTCTGCGACTTCTTTTTGGGTTAATTCATCGTTATTAGATAAACCATATCTAAGCACCATTATCTGTTTATCTCTTTCATTTAACTTACCTATTTCCTTAAGCATTATTTTTCTCATATCATTTTCTTCTAAGTTTTTAGTTACTACATCTGCTTCTGTACCTAATATATCTTCAAGTCTTAACTCATTACCTTCTGAATCAAAACTAAGTGATTCATCAAGTGATACATCCGCATTTCTTTTTTTATTTTTTCTTAAATACATAAGTATTTCATTATTTATACATCTAGATACATATGTTGCAAGTTTTATACTTCTATCATTTTTATAAGTATTTATACCCTTTATTAAACCTATTGTACCAATTGAAACTAAATCTTCTAAATCTACTTTTGTATTTTCATATCTTTTAGATAAAAACACAACTAATCTTAAATTATGTTCTATCAACTTATTTTTAGCATTCATATCACCATTTTGGAATAACTCCACATATTTTTCTTCTTCTTCTTTACTAAGTGGTTCTGGAAGTATATCAGTACTTCCAACAAAAAATAATTCGTTATACTTTGTAAATAATTTTCCTAATAATATTTTTAATAATTTAATCATATCTATCCCTCCAATAATTTTTCATTTAAAATACAGTCCACACCATCTATATTTATATTTGGTGATAAACCTATTAAAAATTTCTTTTTAAAACCAAGACCTTCTATATATATTTTAGATGGTACTATACACTTTAAAAGTCCATTATTTTCTAAATTATAATACGGCACTAATAATATTTTTTCTTGTTTATCCATTTTAATTTTATCTTTACTAATCAAAATAATTGGTCTTTTTTTATATGGATCAATTAGTTTATTACCAGTATCTAAGAATGCATTCAAACTAATAATTTGTCCATTTTTTAAATATATGTCTACTTTTAAATACTTATTATAATTAGTTTTTAAATTTTTATTCTGCTTAATATAAAAATGTAAAATTAGTGGTGAAAGTACTAAGGCAAATATTATATTTATACTTACTTTATTTTTAATAAATATAAATCCTTCATTATTGTATAAAAAATTATTACTTATAAAATAAAGTGCTCCTGCAAGAACTATGCTCACAATATATAAATAGTATATATTTTTTAAAGTATATTTTATATTTTTATAATTAAATGCTGTTATGATCATTAATATACTCACTATAAATTTAAATATAAATAATGTAAAACTATTCATTCTTAAAAAAAGTGAAAGCATTGTAATACTACCAACTAAAGAACCAAGTATTATTCTATAGATTTTAGTATTTCGTTTAAGTATTATTGATGTACTTAATAATAATATAAAATCAAACAAAAAATTTAATAATAATATTAAATCTAAATATACTTTCATTTTTATCACCATTTTAATTATAAAAAAAACGACTTATAAATATTGTCGTTTAATTGTTACTTTTTAAAGTTAAATAAATTTTTTTCCTATTATACTTTTTTTGTCATGTAAACCATTTAAATAATCTTTTACAGAAACTCTTTTCTTACCTTCAAATTGTAGTTCAGTAATAAGTATTTCACCATCTAAAGTTTTTACTCCTATTGCATCATTATATATATTTATTATTTCACCTGTTTCGCCATATTTCGTACTTGTTCCTATTTTTGATGAATATATTTTCACTTTTTTATCATCTAAAGTAGTGTATCCAACCGGCCAAGGATATAATCCTCTTATATGATTGTAAACATCTCTTGTACTTTTATTAAATAAAATATGTTCTTCTTCTCTTGTAATGTTATAAGCATATGTTATTTCATTTTCATTTTGTTTAATTCTTTTATTTGTACCATTTATTATATCAGGTAATACTTTAATAATCATTTTAGATCCTAAAATACTTAATTTATCAAACAAAGTACCAGCATTATCATTTTCTTCTATTTTAACTTTTTCTTGATATATAATATCTCCGGAATCCATTTTTTCATCCATATACATAATAGTAACACCAGTTTCACCATAACCATTTATTATAGCTTTATGAATTGGTGCACCACCTCTTAATTTTGGAAGAAGTGATGCATGAATATTTACACAACCATATTTAGGATAATCAAGTACTTCCTTTGGAATAATTTGACCATATGCGCAAGTTATTATTATATCTGGATTTAAGGATAATATATCTTTATAATCTACCCTAATTTTAGATGGCTGAAATACTTTTATATTATTATTAATCGCATACTCTTTTACTGGAGATGCTTTTAATTGTCTTTTTCTTCCAACTTCTTTATCTGGCTGCGTTACTACTGCAAGAATATTATAATTTTTATTAAGTTCATCAAGTGCAGGAACACTAAAATCAGGTGTTCCCATATATATTATATTTAATTTATTCATATTATCTCCTAAAACAATTTAATTACATCTTTTACTGTAACTATTATCATTAACAACATTAATAACATAAATCCAACGGTATTAACTGTTGCCTCTACTTTTGGATTTAGTTTAGAGCCTTTGATTTTTTCTATTATTAAGAATAATACTCTTCCACCATCAAATGCTGGAAATGGTATTAAATTCATAAATCCAATATTTATTGATAAATACGCAGTTAAGTATAATAATGTTGCAAAACTACTTCTTGCTTCACCTACTACACTATATATTCCAACTGGACCTGATAAGCTATCTATACCAAGTTCTCCTTTAAATAAACTACCAATTATAATGAACATTGATTTATATATAGAAACAAACTTATCTTTAGCATAACTTAATGCACTTAAGAAACCTTTTTCTTTTTTTACATTTACACTTATTCCGTAATAATACTTATTATCCTCTTTGTTTAACTTTGGTTTTACATTATATGTTTTTGTATTGCCATTTTTATCTTCTAAAGTTATTTTAGCACTATTTCCTTCACCTACAATAGCAAGATATGTTTGAACATCATCATAACTCTTTACTTTTTTATTATCTACTTTAACTATCTTTTCCCCGTCTCTTGCTCCTGCTAAATACATTGAACCATCTTTTGGAATATTATCTAAAGTAGTACCAATTATAGTAGTACCATAAATAAGTCCCATTATAAATAATAAAACAATTCCTAATATAAAATTATTTATTGCACCAGCAGATAATACTATCAATCTCTTAAAAAAAGACTTATTGCATAAAAGTTCATCTTTAGATAATTTCTTATTATCTTCACTTTCACCATCTTCACCAGCCATAAGTACATAACCACCAAGAGGTATAAGTTTAATCATATATTCTGTTGGATCATTTTTTCTTTTAAAAGAAAATAATTTAGGACCAAATCCTATTGAAAATTCATATACATATACACCTGATTTTTTAGCCCATATAAAATGTCCAAACTCATGAACAAGTACTATTAATCCTAAAATAAGTAAAAATATTATTAATGTCATTCTTCTTTTCTCCTTATAAACTCATTATTAACATATACCCAATAGTTACAAATATAATACTATCAAGTCTATCTAAAACTCCACCATGGCCTGGCATTATATTAGAATAATCTTTAATTCCATAGTATCTTTTTATTGAACTAAAGAATAAATCTCCAATTTGTCCTAGTATAGATAAAACAAACACTACTAATAATATTACTATAAAGTTTTTACCAGGATCTACCATAAATAAGTAAAATATAGATGGAATTATTGTACCAAATACACTTCCAATAATAGATCCTTCTATTGTTTTATTTGGTGATACTTTAGGTATTAATTTATGCTTACCAAACATTTTACCACCAATATATGCAAATGTATCTGTAAGTATAGTTATTAAAAACATACATATAAATAAATTAATATCAATATTCCTAATTGATACCAAATAAGAAAATACAGTACCTATAAATATCAGACTAAACATAACGAATGAAAAACTCTCTATATTATATTTATCCTTATCAAAAAATAGTAAAAATACACTTAAAACTAAAAACGGAATTATTACCTTTAATGCTATATTAATATCAAGTAATACATATAAAAATATAAATACATATGATATATATTTTATAATTTCTGGATATTTATTATTTACAGAAGATGCCCTTAATATTTCAAAAAGAGCAAATACTGCAATAATTGAAAAAGTTACTTTTAAATATACACCACCAACTATTATAAGTGGTACTAAAATTGCAAGTGCAACTACCGCACTAATTAACCTTTGTTTCAAATAAATCATCTACTTTCTAGTAACAATTATATAATAATAGTCTATAAATTACAACTATGTTTATTCGTTTTTATAATTAATTTTTTATTAAATTCATCATCGTATTTTATAGAAACTTTTATGCCATATTTTCTTAAAAAACTTTTTAATTCTTTTTCACTTATTCTTATGGTTTCAGCATCTATTTTATGACCCATACATGTATCTGGAAGTACTTCCTTAAATTCTTCATATACTTGTTTTAAATTTTTTGCAACTTCTTCTCTTTCAAGTGTTTCATACTCATTTATTGTTTTTATAGACTCATTAATCATACTTAAGTAATGTTCATAAGTTTCTTTGTCTGTATCATACACTTCAAAAACATTATATACGCCACCAACTAATGGTATTAATGAATCTTTAAACATAACTAATAAATCACTTAATACTGATACATAATTACTAGACATTTCCCACTTGCTATCATATGATAAATTTTTATCATAAATAAATTTGTCCGCATTTTTCTTTGCCTTTAAAAATAAAGAGACTAATTTTAAACCAGACACTATATTACTAGATACTACAACATTTAAATATAAAAATAATAAATTTTTTAAATCTTCATTCATAATACATCCCACCTTATCTACATATTTTACCACAAAATAAAAAGAAGTAAAAAGTTTTTTAAGTTAAACTTAATATAAAACTCTCTACTTCTCTTGACTTACTTATAGCTTTTGAAATTTTATTATATTTATAGTTCCAATATGAAACTTTTTCTAGCATAAATGATTTATTATTTAAAGTAAATTCATTTATTTTATTTTCCGCAACAGATGAAATTGCTTTTGCAAGTCTTTCTAAATCAATTGGATTTAAATGATGACTAATTATTTTTTCTTTTATATCTTCAATACTAGTAGTATCTATAATATTAAATATTAAATCATCATAAAGTAAATTTAACTCTATTTTCTTTTCTTCTAAAGATTTTAACTCTATATCATATTCTTTTTTAGTTATTTTATTTGAACTAAGTTTAAATTCTAATTCATTTTTATCTGATAATAATTGTATATTTTTTATGTCTCTTTCAGAAGCTAAGAAATAAATATCTTTCTTATTACCATCTATATCATATTCTATTTGTAATATTTCATTATCTAATAATATTTTAGGGTCATTTTTTATAATTTTTGATATATTTTCATTTATAAATTCATTTAATTTTTCTGTATATAAATCTTTTTCTATATCATTATTCATCAATCATAACCTCATCTTTTTTATTATTAAAATCATAAATAATTTTCTTTACTTCTTTTTTTAATTCTTCTTTTTTTAAAAATAATTCTTCTTCTGTCAATTTACTTTTTATTATTTCTTCTTTTACTTTTTTTAAATTTTCTCTTGTTATATTCAAAAATCATCAACCCTATCTTATTTCTTCAATCTTCATAAAATTAGTATAACTAATTTTCTTTAATGGGAAACTACCAGCAATTACTATTTTGCCTTGAGTTAAATTAAGTGCTTTTTTAGCAGTCTCTACTGAGATTTGTACTATTTCATCAGTACTAGTTACAACTGGTGCATTCATTGGAATGATACCATAATTTATAGATAATCCTCTTACTGTTTTTTCATCTGGTGAAATTGCTATTACAGGACATCCCGGTCTATAATGACTTATTTTTTTTGCTGTATTACCTGATAATGTAGAACATACTATTGCACTTGCTTTTACTCTATTTGCTGAATCTACAGTACTATATGCAATTGCCATTGAAATATCTATCTTATCTTTTCTACTATATTCTAATAATAAATCATTATAATTTATTTCATTTTCAATTTCATCTATTATTTTATTCATTGTTTTAACTGTTTCAATAGGATATTTTCCTATTGCAGTTTCAGAAGAAAGCATAACAGCATCAGTACCATCAAGTACAGCATTTGCAACATCTGATACTTCTGCTCTTGTTGGTCTTGGATTTTCCTGCATTGTAGATAACATTTCTGTTGCAACTACACATATTTTTTCAGCCTCTTTAGCAGCATTTGCAATTTTTTTCTGAATACTAGGTATTTTTTCTATTTGAACTTCAATTCCAAGATCACCTCTTGCAATCATTACACCATCACTAACTTTTAATATACTTTTAATTTCATCAATTGCATTTGTATTTTCTATTTTTGATATTATTTGTATATGATCATCATTTAGTTCAATTAATAAATCATTTACATCAAGTACATCTAATTGATCATTTACATGTGATAATGCTATATAATCTGCTTGCATTTGTACTGCAAACTTTATTGTTTCTTTATCAAACTCAGATAAAAACTTAATACTAAAATCTGCATCTGGAATATTTATACTACAATTACTTTTAATATAACCGTCATTATTTATAAAACATACTAAAGTATCTGAATCTTTAGAAACTACTACAAGTTCTACATTACCATCATTAACAAGTAATTTTTCACCCATTTTAGCATAACTAACTAAATCTCTGAAACTTGTTGAAATTATATTTTCATTACCAACTACAGGACCTCTTACTATTTTTATAGTTTTTCCCTTTTCAAGTTTAATTTTATTTTTTTCAAGAGTACCAATTCTTATTTCTGGCCCTCTAGTATCAATCATTATACCTGTAGATAAACCAAGTTCTCTATCTAAATCTCTTACATTTAATATTACATTTTGTGCAAAATCAAAATCAGAATGAGACATGTTTATTCTAACAACATCTACACCTTCTCTTAGTATTTCTCTTATTACATCTTTCTTATAAGAAGATGGTCCAATAGTCGCGATCATCTTTGTTTTATTCATATCTATCACCTATTATAATTATACACTAATTTATACTTATTTAAAATACTAAAATTATTTTTTATGTAAACAAAAAAACATCTAAGTACTTTTAGATATTTTCTTTTATTTTTTGTATTTCTTCTTTTGATAAATCAGTTATTTCAGATATTATACTTATATCCATATTCTTGTTTAGCATATTTCTTGCTATTTCTATTAATTTATTATTTGACCCTTGTTCTATTCCTTTATTTACTCCAGAAGTATATCCTTGTTTTATTCCTTCGTTTATTCCAGAAGTATATCCAAGTTCTTTCGCATACTCTAATTCTTCTTTTCTTTTCTCTTCTTCTCTTTCTTTTTCATCATATAATAATGCCAAGTCCTTATCTTCTGATAACTCTTCTAACTTTTTGTATACCTCTTTCATTATTTTATCTCCTTTCGAGATTTCTTTTAACTTCTCTCTTTTTTCTTCTTTTAACATCAATAATAATTTTTCTTCTCTTGTTATCTCATCCTCATTATAATATTTATTCTCTATATATTCAAGGTCTATTTTATATTTTTCTACCCCATATTCATCTATGTTTCCATCACTATCTTGAAACATATATTTCCTTATTACTTTTTTTCCTCCCTTTAATTCTTCTTCTTTTTTATAACTTGTAAAGCATATTTGTACTATATTCTTTTCTTCATAATGATTTACCATTTTATGTATATATTTATTATTCTTTCTATTTGATCCTGCATAATATCTTCTATCCATTTCTAAATTTATTATATTATTTTCTATACTTATTATTAAATATGATTTCTTATCTTTTTCTTTTATATTTTCTCTTACATATTCACTATTTATTATTATTCCTTTTTTTATTACATCTTCTTTTGGTAATCCTGTTACATAATTTATTATTTCTGCTAAATATTCTTTATTACTTGTTAGTACTGCTTTAAATACTGGATCAAATGTTCCTGGTATTACTTCTTTTTCTCTTTTTTCTTTATTTACTGTATATTCTTTTATTGTTGTTATTTTTTTATCCTCCTTTTTTATTTTGAGTATATTTTCTTCACCTCCATTTATACCCTTCATTACTTATATTTGCTATTTTTTTCTCTTTTCCCCTAATTTTAAAAAAATATTTAAGTTTCCTTAAATATTTTTATATTGTTTACAAATATATAACAAAAAGTCCATAATAATTATGGACTTAATTAAATGTACATTTACTTTCGACTGATGATTTTTCTACACCAAAAGTACTTTTAAAATTGTCGTCAAATCTTGTACTATCTCCTAAAATTTCTACACATTTAAGTTTAGATGATGATGACATATTTAATGTAGTTACATTTTCAGGTATTACAATTTTTTCTAAATTATCAGTAGAATATAATGTCATGCTTGTAAGTTTTGAATTGTTTCCTAATTTTAATTCTTTAAGATTACTCAATGAATATAAATTTAATGTAGATAAATTTTGATTATTAGTAAAATCTAATTTAGTAACATTAGGAAAACTAGCCCTACACTCAAACTCTTCTAACTTATTTAAATCTTTTAAATTTATATTGGATAAATTTCCTCCACCAGAAAGGTTTATTGAAGTTATATTTGTACATCCATTTAAATTTAATACATCTAAGCTTTGATTATTAGGTGCAAAAGCAGTTATATTTAAGTTATTAGATAAATTATAAGAATGTGCGCCATAACGTTCAAAATAATTTAATATTTTAGGATTTGCATTATTAGATAGATTAACACTTACTGTATTTGAACCAAAAGCAAATGTTCCTATATCAGTCAATTTAGAAGCATCAGAAAAATCTAAATTTTCAAATTGATAATTAGAAGAATCACTAAAAACATATTGTCCAATTGATTCTACATTAGGCATTTCTTTAAAACTTAAATTTTTAATAGAAGTATTATTAAATGCACTATATCCAATACTTGTTAAAGATTTAAGATTCTTTATTTTTAGATTGAACTTATTTTGTGAAGAAAATGCACTATACCCAATATATGTAAGGTTTGGTAAATCTTCTAAAACAACATTAGTTTGCTGACCATTTGTAAACGCAAGATTTTCTATTCTTTTTAAACTTTTTAAGTTACTAATTTCAATACTTCCTGACACTTTATTTTGCGAAAAGCCATCAATTGACTCTAATTTGTCAAGATTCTTAATAACTACCTTAGGTGCACTTACTCCGATTAAATCAGTAGTATTAAATTTAATCAATGAATTATTGCATGCAAAGGTTAAAGGATTTGCTATATTTATTGCTCCAACATTTGCACTTGTTAAATTGATTGCATAATCTAAATTTAAATTTTCTGCTGTTACATTGGAAAATGTAGCATAATCTAATTTTATCAAATTAGGTGATAATACTATATTTTTAAAATTTTTAGGTTCACTAGGATTAGCACTTATACCAGTTATATTCGTTACAGGAACATTGTTTATAGTTTTTGGAATTACTAAATCAACAGTTTCTCCTGTTTGTCCAGTATATCCTACTATTGTTGCTTCATTACTAGTTGTATTTATATTAAATTTGTATCCGTCTTTTATATAATATCCATCTGAATCTATTTCTGTACTTGTTAAATCTTTACCAGGATATGTACTTATATC
>CAKPCA010000002.1 GCA_934141145.1 uncultured Bacilli bacterium | reverse complement strand
CTGTTTCATCTTCAAGTTTTACATCTATTTTTGTCATTCCATCATCAGTTTGATAAATTACAATATTATTGTTATTTCCTTCCATTGTTATACCTCCATTTCTATTAGAGTTTAAAAGGTGTCAACAAATATAATCATTGTTCACACCTTTATTTTACTACATATTTTTAATTTTTTGTGGAAAAGTTATAAAACCCGAACCAATTTATCTTTTTAAAAATTTAAATCTTTCCCTTATTTTATACTACTTTCCACAGCAATTCTTATATTTTTCCCCGAACCACATGGCCTTTTGTATTGGGGATTTGGGCAGCTTTTGGAGCACTTGGCTCGTTAATTCGGCACTTGGGAGCACTCCGCAGCACTCGGCAAACCTCGCAGAACGTATCTAAAAACGTATCTAAAATTTACCATTGTTGAATTTTTTACAATTTTCTAATAATGCTTTGTAAGTGTCCTGTGATATGGTTTTGTCATCTTTGATTTATCTTGACCTAATAGCCAAATGAAATCATTTATATCCATGCGAGAATATTTTCTATCTAATGTTTCATAAATGTAATCAATTACTTTCAATGTATTTGCTCTAATTTCTACTTCTTCTTTAGACCCTTCTTCAATCTCAACTTTACTATCTACTCTATCAGCAAGACTATCACTAAATCCTAGCATTCCATAAGATCTCATTACTTGAGGTATTTTATAATCTGCACATCCAATTAGATGAGAATAGTCAACATCAATTTGTTCTTTCTTTTCTCTTACATGAAGTATATCAGAAGTTAATAACTGTGCTCTTTTATAAAATAATACTTCTTCTCCATCATATGTAGATACATCTTTGAAATAATCTAGATTACTAACTATAAATTCAAAAAGTTGACTATCGACATTTAAATCTTTAATAAGTTCATAAAATGATTTTCCACTTCTTTTAAGTAAGTTATTCATTTCATCTAAATTACTATATCTATCTTCAAATAGTGGAATAGTTACATTACCTTTTAATAATTCTTTAAATTCATCAGGACTCATTTCAAAATTATTATTTGATTTAAACCTGTTTAATATTAAATACATTATTGCATAAGATCCATCCATTGTTCCTAAATCCGTTTGGATTTCCCATTTAGGATCTCCCCAAAAACAATAATCTCCTATTGCATGATATATAAATAAGAAATTAACTATACTTTCTACATCCATATTCATTAAACCATACGGATTTGAATCTAGCCAATAAGCAACCGATGAATTTCTAATTTGATCTATCATTTCATCAATCTTGCTATAATTAATTTTCACATCCTTAGAATTATCACAAACAGGTATATAGCTATTATTTAAATGATCTATTAAATTCATAGTATCAACTCCTATATAAATTATACCATATAGTGCTGGTTATTACCACTTTTGAGTAATAAATTACAATTTAGATAAGTTTTAGATACGTTTTATATTCAATTTGAAAATTATTTTTCAATATACGTTTAGCCCTTATTTTATAAGGGTTTACAGCAGTTTTATAACTTATCTAAAACTTATCTAAGACAAAAGACACGTCTAAAATTACCTAAATATTGTAATCATAAAAAAACCCGCAATTCCTTATTTCATGCGGGTTTGCGAGTTTATTTACCACAACACTGCTTATATTTGCGTCCTGAGCCACAAGGGCATGGTGCATTTCTACCAATCTTTGTTACTTTTTTTGGTTTACTTGAACCATCTTTTGTATCATTTGTTTTTACTGGTTTTTCTACTTCTTTTCTTTCTAGATTTTGTCTTATTTCTGCTTTTAATAAATATATAGTAGTTTCTTTATTTATTCTTTCTAGCATTTCATCGAATAATTGAAAACCTTCATTTGTATATGCGACTAATGGATTTGTTTGTGCATAGCTTCTAAGTCCTATACCTTCTTTTAAGTGATCCATAGTATTGATATGTTCCATCCAGTGTGTATCAATTACTCTTAATGCTATTACTTTTTCAAAATCATTTACTATTTCTTCTGGTAATTCTTTTATCTTATTTTCGTATTCACCTATTATTTTTTCTTCTAATACTTTAATAACATCTTCTTTTGATTTATTAATTATTTCAGATACTTTTATATTTGAATTTTTAAGTAAGTTTTCATTTACATATTCACAAATTTCTGAACAGTCAAATTCAAGTAATTCTGGTTGATTTACTAAATGTCCACTTACTAATTCATAAATATGATTTTTTATTAAATTTATAATTGATTCATGAATAGATTCTTTATCTAGTATTTCATTTCTTCTTTCATAAATTATCTCTCTTTGTTTGCCCATTACATCATCATATTGAAGTAAATTCTTTCTTATATCAAAGTTATTACCTTCTACTTTCTTTTGCGCTGATTCAACATTTCTTGTCATTGCTTTACTTCTTAAATTAATAGTAGTTCCAAGACCAGCGGCTTCTAATAAACCTTTAAATCTGTCTGTACCGAATCTAACCATTAAGTCATCTTCAAAACTAACATAAAATTGTGTATATCCTGGATCTCCTTGACGACCAGCACGACCTCTAAGCTGATTATCTATACGTCTTGATTCATGTCTTTCTGTACCAATTACACATAATCCGCCTAATTCTTTTACACCTTCACCAAGTTTAATATCTGTACCACGTCCAGCCATGTTAGTTGCAATTGTAACAGAACCCATTTCACCTGCTTTTGCTATTATTTCTGCTTCTCTTGCATGATTTTTAGCATTTAATACTTCGTGCTTAATTCTTTCTTTTTTTAGCATATCACTTATAAGTTCACTTGTTTCTATTGCTATTGTACCAACTAAAACTGGTTGTCCTGTTTGATGTCTTTCTTTTATCTCTTTTACTATTGCTGCATATTTATCTTTTTTTGTTGCAAATAATAAATCTGCCATATCTTTTCTTATTATTGGTTTATTAGTTGGAATTTGAATAACATACATGTTATATATATTTCTAAATTCTTCTTCTTCTGTTTTTGCAGTACCTGTCATACCAGATAATTTTTTATACATTCTAAATAAATTTTGGAATGTTATAGTAGCTAAAGTCTTAGTTTCTTGTTGGATTTTAACTCCTTCTTTTGCTTCTATTGCTTGATGTAAACCTTCTGAGAATGCTCTACCATGCATAAGTCTTCCTGTAAATTGGTCTACTATTACTACTTCACCATCTTGAACTACATAGTCTACTTCATTTTTCATAGTAAAGTTTGCTTTTAATGCTTGGTTTACATGATGAACTAATGCAGAATATTTAATATCATACATATTATCTATTCCATAAAATTCTTCACATTTTCTACTACCTTCATCTGTTAAACTAATACTTCTTGTTTTTTCATCAATAGTATAATCTTCATTTTCTTTTAATCTTGCTACAAATCTTTGTGCATCCATATATTGATTATTTGAATGCATTGCTCCACCTGAAATAATAAGTGGAGTTCTTGCTTCATCTATTAATACAGAATCCACTTCATCTACTATTGCAAAATTAAGTGGTCTTTGAACTCTATCTTCTTTTCTTACAACCATATTATCTCTTAGATAATCAAATCCTATTTCATTATTTGTAGAATATAAAATATCTGAATTATATTGTTCTCTTTTTTCTTCTGGTGATAATTCTCTTCCATTTATACCAACTGTTAGTCCTAAGAATTTAAATATTTGACCCATCCAGTTAGCATCACGAGATGCTAGATATTCATTAACTGTTACTATGTGTACACCTTCACCTGTAAGTGCATTTAAATATGCTGGCATAACTGATGTTAATGTTTTTCCTTCACCTGTCTTCATTTCTGCTATATTACCAAAATGTATAGCAAGTGCACCTAAAACCTGTGTATAATAAGGTTTTTCACCTATAACTCTATATGAAGCTTCTCTTACAGTTGCAAATGCATCTACTAGTATATCATCTAGTTTTTTTCCTTCTTTTAATGCTTTTTTAAATTCCTCTGTTTTTGCTTTTAATTCTTTATCTGTTAATTTTTTATATTCGTCATCTTTTAGTTCTATTTGATCTGCTATCTTCATAAATCTCTTTAATTCTTTATATTCAAAATCAAATAAATTTCTTAGTATGCCCATTTCATCATCTCCCATGTATAATTATACCAAATTTATTTTTTATATACAATAAAAGTACTTATTTTAAGTACTTAAATTTGTTGTTTTTCTTTATACATTCTAATAATCATTATAGCAAATACTGTAAGTGCAATCACAATTAATGAAATTACTATTACTTGTGCATATGGAAAACTTTGTGGATCTGCTGTAAAATGCATTGATATTTTTTTATTTTCTGTATTTTTATCTATTGTCCATGTATATATATCATCATTAGAAATATCAGAGTTATCATTTATCATTTTGAATGGCATTTGTACATTTATTTGTAATACATCTAAATCACTTGTATTACCTATATATGAATTTCCTTTTAATTTTAAGTTTTGACTTGTATACAAATCAATATACTTTTCTGTTTTATTATATGATATATTATCAAATAACTGATGATATATTTTACTATTTAACAAATATTGATCTATTGTTTTAAACTTTTCATTATATTCTATAACAACATTATTACCACTTACGGAAACATCATAATTACTTTTATCTATTTTATTATCATCAAATATCTTTAATGTATTTTTATATGCATCAGAGGTATTATCTATTGTTAAATATAAATTTTCTTCTACTGATAAATCTTTATTTATCTTTAAATTATAGTTCCCAGAACATCCAGTTAATAATACTACTGACAATACTAATATTAATATTTTAATTTTATTTTTCATACTATACCCCCTTTATCACATAATACTTTGTTACAAACTTATTTAATTCTTCAAATGAATACTCTGAATTAGTTCTGTTTGCCTTTAATGTATTACCATATGATGGAGAAGAATATGAACAAACATAATCATAATCACTATCATCTGGATCTGCAATTATTAATTTATTTGTTAATGTTATGTTATAAATAACTATATAATTTTTTCCACAGGATAAATTAGATTCACTATTACCATTTATTTCTGCAATTACAATTCCGCCTTGTCTAATTAGATTTATCACATCTGTACTATTAACTGATGATATATTGTATGCTCCATATGTACTTAAAACCGCTCTAAATAAATCTTCTATATTTATGTTGGATTCACAATTATATCCTTTAGAAATATATAGATTTAATAAATCAATAGGAGTTATATTATTTTCTGTTAAAGTTGATAAAGCCATTGCAGTTGCTGTGAATGGTGCACCATATTTATTCATATATTTTTTATCTAATGAACATGATAATGATCTTGTACCTATTGCTTTATCATTTTGATTATAATAATAAAAATTTTTATTATTATATGTCTTATAATAAGCTTTTGGTGTTATATCAGATGTATCATAATCTATATTATCATTCTCTCTTATGTTACTGTATAAGTTAATATCATTAAGATTTTTAACTCTATTTATTCCTTTTATACTAGCATTATATACACAACTATTTACAACGAATATATTTGATACTAATATTAAAATTAATAGTATTATATCTATAAAAAGTAATATTTTAAATATATTGCTTTTTCTTTTTATAATTAATATTATAGGAAGAATTATTATTGCGATTACTTTTAATATAATAAAAATCCATAATACTATTATATTGTTACACATATATTATTCCTCCTTACAATCACTTATTAACTTAAATTTATTGTTATTTTCATCATATTTATACACACAATAATATGTATCTTCTGGACTACTATATTTACTATTTTGAACAACTATTTCATCAAGTGAATCATTATCTATATCCATTGTCATATATAATTCTTTAGTAAATGTAGTATATGCTTTTTCCTGTTCAGTTACCTTTTTATTTAAAACTACTACCTCATTATTTATAACCGCAAAAATTATATTAAAATTATAATCACCTTCTACTTCACTATTTGATGTAATACTATATACTTCAGCAGATGTTCCATCTTTCAGTATCTTTGTATCATTTCTTGAAACTATGATTGCATCTACAGATGTATATATACCATTTGATTTCAATATATCTAATATTTTTGTTTCTTCTTCTGTACCTATTTCTTGTAAAAAAGATGCTTTTGTTACATTCAACTTGTAATCTAAATTAGTCAATACATAAAAATCATATAAATTTATTTTTTCTTTTGCTTTATCATATAATTCAATACTATCATTGTTATTACTAAAATATACTTGTTCATAATTAATATCTTGTGAATATAAACTTGATAAAGAATAATTTAATAATCTTATTTTATTAGAATTTTGCTTTATCAAAGTATTATTTTTTATATAAAACAAATTATTATCATCAAAAATTATATATTTATTTGTCTCTATATCATTTTTATATAAGAAATAAATATTAAAACAAACAAGTAAAATAACTATAATTACTATCAACTTTTTTTTCATATTATTCCCTTTCTATTTTTCCACTTTATATAATTCTACCCTTTTACTACATGATGGATTTGAGAATGTATATTTTGAATTATTTGCTACATCATTTGATCCACTTCCTGGATCTGCAAACACTATGCTATTTCCTTGTACTCCTACTGCTGCTACCCAGTGTTGATTACTACATCTTGTTTCATTACACTTTACTTCTACTACTGGATAGTAACCTTGATTTATATAGTTTGCAATTTGTGATTCTTTACTTGATTTATCGCCAGATATAATTACTTCTTTATCATACTTAAACCCAGGTGCAATGGATTGCCATGCATTAGAAGCTGCATTCCAAATAATTCCTCCACCAGATGTATATCCTCCACCACTTTTTACTGTATTTGCAAGAACTGCTGGATTAAATGAACTATTTGCTACACCTGATTTAGCAATTTGAATTGCAATTGCGACTGTCGTACATCCAATTGATGAAATTGATGTTCCTGTACCACCTAATAAAATACTTGCCCAGGTTTTATCTGTTTGTTTCCATTTTACGTAAGCAGCATTAGAATCAAAATCACTTGTTCCATTATTATTCTGTTGTTCTTTTGGTGTATAATTTATTTTATACTCTTTTTTATATACTGAATTTGTATAATTGCATACATATGCATCACCACTAAGGTTATATCCTGATGTATTAAAAGTAAGTATTATATTTACTATTACTGGAGATAAGAAGAGAATAATTGTTGCAAGTAATCTCTTGCTAAACTTTTTCCCCGCCTTACTTAATGCGTCTTTTTCACTAGAAATTGTTGCACGTGAAAAATCAAGTGTACCAAAAAGAATTAATAATATTGGTCCTATTATATAAAATATATTCATTACATTATTTGTAAATTTTTTTAAATCACCATTAAAAACAGTACCGCAATCATTTTCATTTTCTTTTAAAATACTAGTAACATTATTCTTTGTAGTACCACATTTATTTGAATCATCTTTAGATTGATAAATATTTGTCAAAACCGCATTTTTATTTAAATTTAGTGAATTACAACTATTTACTACTTTTTCATCATCGGTTATAGTACAATCAAGCTTACCCAATTCTTCTTTTATTTGGTTATATTTATCTATGTTTTTCTGTATTTCAGCACAAGTATATGCCTTTACACTATTTATAGAGAAGAAAAACGTAGCTAATAATAGTAAAACAATTGTTATTTTCTTATTTTTCATAGTATCATATCCTTTATTAAAATTATATAATATTACGGATTTATTTACAAGAATTAAAATAAAAAAATAGAAAGTAAACTTTCTATTCTGTTTCTATTAAACCATAGTTTCCATCTTTTCTTTTATATATAACACAGATATTTCCATCTTCTACATTTTTATATACAAAGAATGAATGACCTAGCATATTCATTTGAATAATTGCTTCTTCTTCATCAATAGGTTTTAAATCTACAGTTTTTCTTCTAACTACTTTTTCATCTTGTTCAAACTCATCTTCAAGATCTTGTGAAAAATCTTGTATATAAGTTTTATTTATTTTTGCGTTTATTTTTTCCTTGTTTTTTCTAATTTGTCTTTCTAACTTATCAACAATAGAATCTATTGCAGCATACAAATCTTCATTACTTTCTTCATTTCTTAAAGTAAAATGCTTTGTTGGGATTGTTACTTCAATAGTTTGATATCTACCATTTACTTTTGTTAAAACATTAGCCTCGATATCATCAGCATCTTTAAAATACTTATCAAGTTTACTAAGTTTTGCCTCAATATACTCCTTTATAGCGTCAGTGTTTCCCATTTTCTGGCTTCTTATAATGTATTTCAAAATACCATCTCCTTTTAAAAATTATAACATAAAATTTAAAAAACTACTATACAATAGCAGTTAAAGAGTCTTCGTTTACAGTTTTTACATTAGTTGCTTGTAAACCTTTTTCAGTTCTAACAAGATCAAACTCAACAGTTTGTCCTTCTGATAAAGTCTTGTATCCTTCTTGTTTAATCGCAGTGTAATGAACGAATATATCTTCATCTACAGAACCATTTATGAATCCATAGCCTTTCTCATTGTTAAACCACTTTATTATTCCTCTTGACATATTTTATTCCTCCTTCTCATGTCTACAATAATACTATAACGCTTATCTATATATAATCTCAAGAAATTTCATACCAAAAAATTCGACATATTTTTTGCGTTGACAATATTTAGTATATCATTAATAAATATACAAATGTGAAATTCGACAAAATAAGACAAAATTAGCACTTTTTAGACCCTTATTTTTTATTTTTTTAATAAAAATAGTGCTAAAAATTGCTATTTTTTAAAAATATTAACTAAATAATAAGTACATACTTTTTTTATGATAGGATGATGACAAGAAGGAAAAAAGTATGAAAAAACTTATAATTAATAACTGTATGAATTTAGTAAATAAATATAGTCCAGACTTAAATAAAAAGCAAATTGACACAATTAGATATGGACTAGAAGGACTATATTTATCAATTACAAAACTCATAATAATATTTATAATTTCATTAATATTAAAGATTCAAAAAGAATTTCTAATGTTAATAATTATATTTAACATAATAAGATTATTTGGGTTTGGAGTTCATGCTAAAAGAAGTATTGATTGCTTAATATCTTCTAGTATATTCTTTATAGGATTTCCAATACTATGTAAATATATGATATTACCTTCTATAATAAAAATTATCTTATTTATCCCTTTAATTATCTTAATATCAATATATGCTCCTGCAGATACTGAAAAAAGACCATTAAAGAATAAAAAAAAGAGAATTATGTATAAGATACTTACAATAATAGTGGCAATTATATATATCACTCTATCAATAATTATAAAAGATAATACATTAAGTAATTGCTTTCTAGTTGCTATTATTATAGAAACAATTATAATATTACCTCTCACTTATAAAATATTTAAAGTACCTTATAATAATTATAAAAAATACGAGGTTAGTTATTGACCATAGATTTCGAAAGGAGTAAAGATTAATGAAAAAAATACTTGGTGTTGCATTAGCAGTAGTTGGAACTATCATTGGTAGTGTTGCTACTAGTGGATGTGTTTGGGTATTGCTTGATGAACCTGAAATGTCTGATTCTTTAAACTAAAAAAATAGATTTTAAATCTATTTTTTATTTTAAATCAATTATAATTACTTGTTTATACATTTTTTCATCTGGATCACTAAAAGTTTCTATTTTATCGTTATTTTTAGCAATATCTTTTACAATTGATAATCCAAATCCATGCCCACTGCCTTTTGTTGAAAAGCCTTTTTTACCAACTTTATTAATATCTACATTTTTATTATATGTGTTACTTATAGTAATTGTTAAATATCCCTCATCGGCCTTCATTTCTAATTCTATTTCTTTTGGATCTGCTTCTTTAGCAGCATCTATAGCATTATCAATATAAACACCTAAAAGTTTTGTTATATCCCTATAAGTATTTAAATCGAATTTAGTCTCAAAGATATCTTTTATACTAGGATCAATATAAAAATATGGTTTTATTTTACACTCCTCTATCTGTCCCAATTTGTTATACATTAAACCTTTTATACCACCATTTGGAAAGCAACCTAATTGTTTTACCATATAGTTTTGACCAACTTTATGTTCTTCCATAACAAGTTTTAAATACTCTTTTAATCTTTCTGGATTATCCACATAACCAGATATTACCATTAACTGATTATTATATTCGTGATTCTTTTTACCTTGTTCATTTATGATCTTCTCATATTTACATACATATTCCATCATCTGATTATATTTATCTTCGTAATGTTGTTTACTAATTTTATTAGAAACAACATAAACTAATGACAATATAACAAATATAACCATTCCAGCATTTATATAAAAATTAACGTTGGAATCTAAATTATATCTATTAAATGTTAATAAGCAAATTAATAAAATAGTTATTATGAAAATATATATCCAATCTCTATTATTCCTATTAATTACTTTGTTAAGTTTTGTTACAGATTTTCTTACAAACATCATTTTTGATATTAGATACACTAATAATCCATTACTTATTGTAAATATAAATAAAGAAAATGAAAAGTTTTCATAGCTATTTAAATCAAGTCTTAATAATGATATAAATATTAATGATAGAACTATTTCTGTAACAAATGCAAAAATTTCATAGACAAATGTATAAAACACTGACTTAGATATATCCTTATTAAATAAAGAAAAATATAGCGATATAATCATTATTATTATATTTAATATTAATCTAGTTATTCCATCAAAATACATGCAATTTAATATTAATAATGGAAAAGAAATTAATACAAATATTAATATGCTTTTAAATTTTGATTTTTCATTTGAAAATGAACTAACTGATATAATCCCAATTAGTGACGATATAAAACAACTCAACACTATATTTAACCAATTCATATTATATTACTCCTTTCTTAGTTGTTTCTACTCTTTTTTGACCTTTTAGTTCTTTTAATATTCTTTTTATTGCATTAGATAAATCTTCATTATAATTACTTAATTTTGATACATAGTCAAATATTAGGAGTTTTGATTTTAATGTATATGGGATATACTCAGAATGTACTGTAGAAATTATTATAAAACTTGTTAAATCTGTTTCCCTTATTTCTCTTGCTACATCAATTCCAGAATCACTACCAAGTTCTATATCTAATATGTATATTTTATTTTCTAATGGTTCCTTTATTATATTTTTTAGTTCTTCATTATAAGATTGAAATTTATATATTCTATATTCAATATTATTACTGAACATAACTTTATTTATTACATCTATATTCCTTTCTAAAATAATTTCGCTATCTTCACATACAATGAAATTAATCATAAAACATTACTCCTACCTAACCCATTACGATTATATCATATTTTTGACAATTTTTTACATTTTTTGCAAGTAGAAACTTAAAAAAAATAAGCCATTTCTAGCTTATTTATTTTTTGGTTTAATTTTCTCTTTTATTTCTTCTGTTATCTTCTTTCTATCAAATAATATATCTGTAGTTAATACAAACCATAATATTATAACTAATAGAAATACATATATTACTTGTCCAAGTTTAGCATTACCTAAAACATAAACTATGGATGCGATTGAGAAAAGTATATTTATTGCATATATTATTAATACTGATTTTAGTTGACTTGAAGTTCTTTGCAATAATTGATGATGAAGATGTTGCTTATCTCCTTTTGTTGGTGATTCTCCTTTTAATATTCTTCTTATTATTGCGAATAATGTATCTAATATAGGAATTGCAAGTATTAATACTGGAACTATAAATGATGTAATAGTTACATTTTTAAATCCTAATAACGATATTACTGAAATCATATATCCTAAAAACATTGACCCACTATTTCCTAGGAATATTTTTGCTGGATAAAAATTATGTATTAAGAATCCTAGGGTTGCTCCTGCCATTATTAAAGTTAATGATGCATCTAGTCCATTATATATTCCTACATTATAAATTATTATTGATATTGTAATAAAAAATATAGATGCTATTCCACCTGCTAGTCCATCTAGTCCATCTATAAAGTTCATACAGTTCATAACTGCGACTATAAATAAGATTGTAAGTGGTTTTGCAAAAATACCAAAATTTAAATATATTCCATATGCGGATATATCTTGCATTACTATTCCACCATAATAAACTACTACTACTGCGGCGGCAATCTGTCCTACAAATTGTACTGAAGCAGGTAGTCTTTTTAAGTCATCAAAAAGTCCTGTTAATAATATTATTATTCCACCTATTAGTATTGAAATCATTTGTGGTGTTTGTTTACAGAATAACATATATCCAAGTAAGAATCCTAAGAATATTCCAAGTCCGCCTAATTTAGGCATTTCTTTTGTATGTATATGTCTTCCTCCTGGAATATCTACTGCACCTACATATATTGCTAATTTTTTAATTAAAGGTATTATAAGTGCTACAAAGGCAAATACTATTAATATTACCTTTAAGTTATCTAATAAATTACTACTCATACTCTTCACCTAATAAAATTATAACATACTATTTATAATTACTTAAATAGTTTTTTTTAATAAAATTAAAAAACATCTAGTAATGTATTATTTTTCTAACAGTTTTATGTTATCTAGCATTACTGATGTTCCTTCTACTACACATGTTAATGGGGAATCTGCTATTTTTATTGGAACTTTTAACTCTTGTGCTAAAAGTTTATCAATTCCATTTATAAGTGCTCCTCCACCTGTTACTACTATACCTTTATTTACTATATCTGCGGATAATTCTGGCATAGTATCTTCTAGTACACTTTTTGCAGCATTTATTATTTTATATACAGAATCTTTTAGTGCTTCTTCTACTTCTTTTGATTCTATAGTTACACTATTAGGTAATCCTGTAATTAAGTCTCTACCTCTTATTACTTTCTTTTCTTTTTTTAATCCAGGAAATACTGTTCCTATTTCAATTTTTATTTCTTCTGCAGTTCTTTCTCCAATTAATAATTTATATTTATTTTTTACATATTTAATTATTTCTTGATCAAATAAATCTCCTGCTACTCTAATTGATTTACTTGTTACTATATCTCCTAATGAAAGTATTGCTATATCTGTTGTTCCACCACCTATATCTATTACCATACTTGCGACAGGTGCAGATATATCAAGTCCTGCTCCTACTGCAGCTACTTTTGGTTCTTCTTCTACGAAGACTTTTTTTGCTCCTTGTACTTCTGCTGCTTCTTTTATTGCATTTCTTTCAACTTGAGTAATATTTGATGGACAACATATTAATATTCTAGGTTTTGCAAATGTTCCTTTTGCTTTTATTTTTTTAAGGAACATATTTAGCATTGCTTCTGTTAATTCAAAATCTGCTATAACTCCATCTTTTAGTGGTCTTACTGCGAGAACTTTTCCTGGTGTTCTTCCTAGCATTTGATGTGCAGTTTCTCCTACTGCTAGTACTTCTTTTGTTTCTGCACTTACTGCAACTACACTAGGTTCATTTAATACTATACCTTGTCCTTTTACATATATTAATACATTAGCTGTTCCTAGGTCTATTCCTATATCCTTGCTAAACATTTTAGTCACCTCTTAGTTTTTCATATTTTAATTTAGTTGCATTTCCTCCATTTATATGTCTTATTTGTAAATGTTTTTGTAAAATAATATCTACTTTTTCATAAAGTTTTTCATCTATTTCTAATAATCTTTCATGTAAATCTTTATGAACAGTACTTTTACTTACTTTCATATATTTTGCAACATCTCTTATTGTCTTATTAGTACTTATTATATAATTTGCCTCTTCTATTATTCTTTTATATATTTTATTATTCAAGATAAACACCCCTATAATAAAATATATAAATATCTTTATTTTTTATGATTATTATAATTCATTTATTTTTTTATCAAAGTAATTTTCTGGATTTACTATTTTTCCATCATATATTAATTCAAATAATAAACCATTTTCTATTTGTTCGGATATATTTAAGTTACCACTTTTTCCTATTACATCACCTTGTTTTAGTAGTTGGTCTTTTTTGACATTTACTGTGGATAAACCTTGATATGTACTTATCATGTTATTTGAGTGTTTTACTTCTACTACATTACCTAATACTTCATCTTTTTTTACGCTTACTACTGTTCCATCTAATATGGATATTACATCAAATGATTCGCTTGCTTTATATAATACTCCTGTATTTTGAATGTAAGTATCATTATAATATATTATTGCATTTTGTTTTTCTTCATCGCTTGCATTCATATCATAGAACTTTTTTGATACTTCTACCTTATCTGATGTGTATGGTTTTACTATAGTAGTTTCATCTTTTGTAACTGGTGTAGTCTTTTTTAGAATACTTCCATTAACATATACGTAATCATCATATTCATTCATTACTGTTTTTGTTTGTTTACTATCTACAAATATTATAGATATTATTAATGACGCGCAGGCCATTCCATAAATCACTGGTACTACAAATGGTTTTAATTTTTTTCTTTTCATATTTTCCACCTCATTTTAATTTTGGTAGATTTTTGAAATTTTATACATTTTATTTATAATTTTTCTATTTGAGTACCTTGATAATAATATTTTAATATTTCTTTATAATTTTTATTTTGTTTTGCAAGTGCATTAGCACCATATTGGCTCATTCCTACACCATGTCCATAACCTTTTGTTGTTACTATTATTTTTTCATTTGTTTCACTTATTTCAAAATCATTAGATCTAAGTGATAGTTTTGACTGAAAGGTTCTTCCTTTAAATGTTACATTATTTAATGTAATATTTTTTACTCTTCCTGATGATGTTTTTTCCACATTTGATATATTTAATTTATCACTATATGGGATTTCTAATTTTTGATAAAATTCTTGTTTTGTAAATTCTTTTTGACTTTGAAATGACCTTGTTTCGTTTGCATCAAAACTACTATCTACTACTTTTAAATATGGTAAATCTTGTCCAAATACATCTTTATTATCTTCTGTTTTTCCATTGCTTGTTGAAAAAAAGAATGCATAAATTACTTCGTTATTGTATGTTATATATTCTCCTTCAGTTTCATTTACACATTCTTTTATTTTATTTATATATTCATCATATTTATTTTGCCATTTTTCTTTTAATTTATTATCATCTTGATATACTTGTGATAATGTATCATCTGTTACATCATAATCTCTATTTGTACTATTTTGTATTTGTTTCATTGCATATGTTCTTGCGGCGACTGTTTGAGCTTTTATTGCTTCTTTTTCAAATGTTACTGGAACTTCTGCGGATACTACACCAATTAAATATTCTTCTAAATCTAAGTTTTCTACTGTTCCATTACTTCTTTTAACTCTTACTACTTGTTTTTCTTTATTTGTATTAAATCCTGTTTTTATCTTTTCATATGAGTAATTAAAAAAGAAGTGAATTACAAAAGTTGGTATTGTTATTACTAGTACTATAAATGCTAATATTTTTTTCACAATTATCACCAATAAATTATATGCTAATTTCTCTTTTCGTATTCACTTATTTTATTTATTCTTCTCATATGTCTTTCATCAAATGAAAATGGTGTATTTATAAATTCTTCTATCATTCTTTTTATTTTATCAAAATTTATATCACTACTAAATGCTATTACATTTGAATTATTATCTATTTTTGTTATTTTTACATCTTTTATAGTAGTTACTCGTGCACATCTTATTCCTTTTACTTTATTACATGCAATACTCATTCCTATTCCTGAACCGCATATTGCAATTCCAAGATCTACATTTTTATTAACAACATTTTTGCATAATTCAAATGCATAATCTGGATAATCTACACTTTCTCTTGAATTTGTCCCATAATCCACAAATTCTATATTTTTTAGTTCTTTTATTATTTTATTTTTTACATCATATCCTCTATGATCTGATACTATTCCTATTTTCATATTTATCCCTCTACTTTCTAAAATTATAACATAAAATAAAAAATTAGAACATACGTCCTAATTATTTTTCTTCTGTTTTATTAAATCCATATTTAGCATTGAATTTTTCTACATTTCCTGCTTTTGAAGCTCTACTTTGTTTTCCTGTATAAAATGGATGACATTTTGAACAAACTTCTACGTGGATTTCATCTTTTGTAGATTTAGTTGTAAATGTTTCTCCACAAGCACAAATAACTTTTGCGTCTTTATAAACTATATTTCCTTCTTTTGCCATTATTCTTTCTCCTTCCGCCATAATCTATATTGATTATAGAATTATCAAAATCGTTACTATTATATCAATTTAATTTATATTATGCAAGTGTAAATCATCGATTTTACTTATAATTTTACTATATATTGCCATATTTCCTTCATTTGTTATATATGTAGGATTTGTTTTTGTTAAATAATCTGAATTTTTATTTAATATTTCAAATAAATTTATATAATCTATATTCTTACTATTAAATCTTTTAAGCATTTTTTGATTTATATAGGAATAATACTTATCATTTTCTATATTTCCTGTGTCATTATAATAACCTAATACTATTATTTGACATTCGTTTAATTTTTTAATTTTATCAATTAATACTGATACATCATTTACTACTTCATCTAAATATTTATATATTTCAGAATCGTTATTTATATCTTTATCTATCTTTGAAAGTTTATAACTTATTTCGTTATTTCCAATAGATAAAACTAATATATTTGTCCTCTTTAATATATTTTGAATAGTTATATTATCTATTGAAATATTATTATCTATATCGTTTATTACATCAATTGTTCTTATATCTTTTCTTATAAAGTCTTTAGAATAAAATCCTATTAAATTTTTATCATCTAAATCTTTATAAACAAGATCTGTAAAATTAACTGATTTTAGATTATTTGAAAATAGTTCTTTATTACCTAAAATTGTATAATTTATCTCCTTTTTATTTGTTTGTAAATAAGAAATAAATACTAAAAAGGAAAAAAATGCTAAAACTATAACTATTTTCATTTTCATAAACACACCCTCTATAATTTATACTAAATTATATTTGAATAAGTTTAATTTTAGCACCTAAATTTGTTAATTTTTCTGCAATATCTTCATATCCTCTTAAAATATAATCTGCACTATTTATAATTGTTTTTCCTTCTGCAATAAGTGCGGCTAGTACAAGACTTGCTCCTGCTCTTAAATCACTTGCTGAAACTTCTGTTCCATATAATTTTGTTTTTCCTCTAATATATGCTCTATTGCCTTCTAGTTTTACTTTTGCACCCATTTTACTTATTTGATATAAATTTAAAAATCTATTTTCATAAAGTGTTTCTTCTATTTTTGATTCTCCTTCTGCTTGAGTCATAAGACTTGCGATTATTTGTTGCAAATCAGTTGGAAAACCTGGATAACCTAGAGTTATTACATTAGTACTTTTTAATTTGTTTTTATTTGTTACTGTTATTTTATCTATGTCTACCTTTAAATCGACACCCATTTCTGTTAATTTTCTAAGTAATGAGTCAATATGCTCTGGTATTACATTTTCTACAATTAATTTATCACATGCTGCTGCACCTATCATAATATATGTACCTGCTTCTATTCTATCAGGTATTACTTCATGAGTACAAGATTTTAAATATTCTACCCCTTTTATAACAATTCTGCTTGTTCCAGCACCAGATATTTTTGCACCCATTCCATTTAAGAATGTAGCAAGATCTACTATTTCTGGTTCTCTTGCAGCATTTTCTATTATTGTTGTTCCTTTTGCTTTTACTGCGGCTAAAATTATATTTACAGTTGCTCCTACACTTGCAACATCAAGATAAATGTTATTTCCTATTAATTCATCTGCAGTTATTGTATATTTATTGTCTTCTTGAACTACTTTTGCACCTAATGCTTCAAATCCTTTTAAGTGTAAATCAATTGGTCTTGCACCTATAGTACAACCTCCTGGGAAATACATTTCTATCTTTTTATGTCTTCCTAAAAGTGCACCCATAAAGTAATATGATGCTCTTAATCTTTTTGATGCATCTTCTGGTATTGGTTTATTTTCTATATTGCATGAACCAATATATATTTCTCCATCATTTGTTCTTTCTACTTTTGCATTTAAATATTTTAATATTTCTTCTAATGCATCTATATCTGAAATTTTTGGTATATTTGTTATTTTTACATTTTCATCACAAAGAATTGCGGCTGGTATTAATGCAACTGCACTATTTTTTGCACCACTTATTTTTACGGTTCCTTCTAATTTTTGATTACCTTCTATTTCTAATATTTTCATATAAGCCTCCTAAAACTATCTATTATTAACATATGCTTATAAACTTTATTTCAATTATAATTCTATCACATATATTAAAAAAAAAATACTCTTATATAAGAGTATTTAATTAAAATGTTAAACTTAAGCTTTTTAAAATATCATTAGATGCAAGTTCATTTTCAATTGCTTTTTCTAAATTTCTTCTTTCTAATTCTTGTAATAATGCTAATTTTTTATTATTTAAGTTAGTTTTTTGTTCACTTAATAAGTGTCCAGCTTTTTGTTGTAGTTGAATTTCTAAACTACATTTTGTATTTAAATATTTAGTTGTGACTAATTTAGCCATATTTCTTGCATATGCATCTTTTGCTGTATCTGAAGCACTTTCACCATATAAATTTACTTGTAAATTTTCTTCTTGTTCTTCTGGAGTACTTGATATTTGAATTATATAGTCTGTTCCATCACTATATTTTATTCCAGTATTTAAATAATTCATATCTGGTGATACTTTTGTGCATAAAGTACATAAATAAAGATTTGCTAATGAATTTGCATATTGTAATCCTATATTAGATACTTCATTATCCATAGTACTATCACCTTTATTATATTCAGATACTTCCATATCAATTACAGCTTTTCTTATTTCTTCTGCAGTAGATTCACTATAAGTACCAGTACTTGATAATTCATTTGATACTTGTTCTCTTAATGCTTCATACTTTTGAATATTTGAAACAATATTAGTATCACTATTTACAAAGTCACTTATTTTTGGACTTGTTAATACTGTTACTTCATTTGTTGGATTTGGAATATCTTCATTCTTTTTAGCATTTGCATTGTCTATTGCTTGTGCTAAATTATCTGAATACATAATTTGTTCTGCTAGTGCAAATGATCTATCTATTTGATCCATAGTTAAACCTTCTACATTACCATTTATAACATTAATCATAGTTTCTATTTCTTCTATTACGTTATCTGAACTTGTAATACTATTATAGAAGTCTGGATAGCTATTATATGAATTAGTTGCAACTTCTTTTGCACTTATACCATTAATAGTTAATGCATTTGAATTTTCTTCCGTAGTTGATATTTGTTCTTCTGTTATTTTATTTTCTTTTTCTGATTTTTTATTTTGATTCATTGCGACTAAACTACCTGTGAGTGCACTTAATCCTACACCTGCAAGTAATCCTGCAGTTATTAATACTGGTTTAAAGTTTCTCTTTTCCATATTATAATCCCCCTTTTATTTTAATATTTTTGTATACACTTGTTGTGCAGCAATTGCTTTTCTTGATGATTTTATTTTTAATAGTTCTTGTTTTAAACTTACAAGAAGTCCTTTTTTGGCACTTGATTCAAAGTATTCAACATCATCTTCGTCCTCTTCAATAGGCATATTTGGATCATATGGATCTGCTGTTGTTGGTTCTTCAGTTGTATCATATATTACTGTTTCTGTAGTACTTTCTGTTGTTGCTTCTGTAGTAGTTGTAGCAGTAGTTGGAACTTCTGTAGTTGTTACTTCTGGAATAATTTCTGTTCTTTCTGTTGTTGCTGGTTTCTTTGGTGTTTCTGTAGTATTTATTATTATTCTTGTAGTTGTTGTTGGTTCTTGTGTTGGAACACTTGTTGTTACAACTGGATTTGTTGAAGTTGTTGTTACTGTTGTATTTGTTGAAGTTGCCCTTGTTGTAGAACTTGTTTTTGTACTATTTTCTTCACCTAACATTTCATCTATTTGTTCACTTGATACTGATGTAGTATCTTTTATTTGATTTTGTGTACTATTATTATCATTATTATTTATATTTGTTTCTGTTGTTTGATTAGAATTTGTTTCTGTTTTTTTTGTAATATTATAACCTACAAGACTACTACCTACTAATAATGCTGCTACACCAAATATAGGTACAAGTGTTCTTATTTTTGATTTTTTACCTGTATATGCTTTGTATTCATTATATTCTTTATACGCTTCTATATATTCTTCTTCTGTTTTTGCATTTTTCATATTTGCTTTTAATTCATTAACGTCTAATGAAGCAAAGTATTTTTTATTATCCTCTATTTCTGCATCTATTTCAGCAATTTGAGACTCTAAAGATTCAATTTCTTTTTTTTCTTCTTCGTCTGTTGTATCTAAATCATATAAAGAAAGTTCATTATCTAATTCTTTTCTTCTTTCTTGTAAACTTTTTATTTTTTCATTTATCATAAATATATCCCCCTTCGTTAAAAGACGTGCTATATATTATCATAATGTTACTATTTTGTCAAATTTTTACTTGAAGTATTTATCGACTAATTCTTTTACAAAAAAAGTATAATCTGCATCTTTAACACTCTCTTCATCTGCCTCTAATAAACATAATGGTGGGAATAATACACACCACCAATTATCTCCATCTCCACTACCTAAAGTTATTACTAAAGATTCATATTCTCCTTCTTTATAAGTTATACCTTTATATTCTTTTTTTGGAAAGTAATTATATCCATATTTTACCTTAAAATCTTTATCATAATTTAGTTTTTTTAATGTACTATCTACAAGAGTATTAATTTCATCTATATTCTCATTAATAATAGTTCTTGTTTTATTTATATCATCTACTCCATTTAAAAGTTCAAAGATTTTATTTTGAATAACATTTCTTACTTGAATTTTTATATTTTGATCATATACGGTATTGCTATTAGCAATTACTCTAAATCTAATTGCTTCATCAGGTATTACGTTTTCTTTTTTATCAAAGTTCTTAAATACATAGATTGATGCGATTATTGCTAAAACTAATAATATATATTTTTTCATAAAAAAATCATCCTTTCACATAATTTATGGATGATTATAATTATTTTATTCAAAATTATAGATAAAAATCATTCTATCTCTTTTTTCTAAGTCTTTTTTTATTATAACTTTTGCATCATTAAGATATTTATTACTGATTTTTTTTATTTGTTCTCCTTGGGTACTTCCTATTTCAAAACATATTAAATATTTATCTTTTAATATATTTTTTGCATTTTTAAGTATTTCTTCATAAAAATATAATCCATCATTTTCTGCGTATAGTGCTAAATGTGGCTCATTATTATATACTATATCCATTATTTTTTCACTTTTAGATATATATGGAGGATTACTTATTATACAATCAAATTTTTTAGTTATTCCTTTATAAATATCAGTATTTACAAAAGTAATATCTACATTATTTTCTTTTGCATTTAACTTTGCGACTTCTAGAGCATCTCTTGATATATCACTTGCGGTTATATTTGCATTTTCTAGTTCTTTTTTAAGAGCAATGCTAATGCATCCAGATCCTGTTCCTACTTCTAATATATCTACTGGTAAACTAAAGTATTTCTTAATATAATTTATTGTATTTTCTACAAGTTCTTCTGTTTCAAATCTTGGTATTAAAACTCTTTTATCAACGTTTATTTTATAACCATAAAAATCAACATTACCAACTATATATTGAACAGGTTCTCCTTGCTCTAATCTTTTTATTCCTGATGTAATATCACCATCATAATATTTTTTTAAATATTCTATATCTTTTTGCATCTTATACCTCTAGGTAATTTTCTAATTTTTAAAAGTTATTTTTTTAGCTTTTCTTTTGTTATTTTTTTCTGATTCAATAATATCTGATGCCATAATTTTAGGAATATCTTGAATTGCAAGTAATTTTTTCTCATATCTCTTGCTATTTGTAATTTTACTTTATTCATTATTCTCCTGCTAGTTTTCTTCTTTGGTCTTCATTAATAAGTGCTTCTATTATTTCGTCTAATTTACCTTGCATAATTCTGTCTAGTTGCATTATAGTTAAATTTATTCTATGATCTGTTACTCTATTTTGTGGATAATTATATGTTCTTATTTTTTCAGATCTATCTCCTGTTCCTATTTTACTTTTTCTAGCATCTGATATTTCTGCATTTTGTTTTCTTTGCATGTCTTCATATATTCTACTTTTTAATATTTGCATTGCTTTTTCTTTATTTTTAAGTTGGCTTCTTTCATTTTGACAAGTTACTACTGTATTTGTTGGTAAATATGTAATTCTAACAGCACTATCTGTTGTATTTACTCCTTGTCCTCCAGCGCCACTACTTCTATATACATCTACTCTTATGTCTGTATCTTTTATTTCTATATCTACATCTTCTACTTCTGGCATTACAAGTACTGTTGCAGTTGATGTGTGAACTCTTCCTTGTGATTCAGTTGATGGTACTCTTTGAACTCTATGCGCTCCTGACTCATATTTAAGTTTTGAATATACATTTTCACCTTTAATCATAAATTCTATTTGTGAATATCCTCCACTTGTTCCTTCTTCAGAATTTATTACCTCTATTTTCCAACCCATATTTTCTGCATAATGAGAGTACATATCAAATAGATCTCCTGCAAAAAGATTTGCTTCATCCCCACCTGCTGCTCCTCTTATTTCAACAATAATATTTTTATCATCATCTGGATCTTTAGGTAATAGTAATACTTCTAAACCTTTTTCTATATCTTCTTTTTGTTTTTCTAAAGAACTTATTTCTTCTTTTGCAAATGAGGCCATTTCTTTATCTTCTAGCATTTCTTTTGCAGCTTCTAAGTCCTCTAATACGCTTTTATATTTTTTATATTCTTCTACTATCTCACTAAGTGATGCTTGCTCTTTTGATAGAGTAGTCATCTTCTTAACATCACTAAGTGTTTCTGGCTTACTTAATTCATCAGTTAAATAATTATATCTTTCAAGTGTTGTTTCTAGCCTCTCTATCATTTTATCACCTATTCCTCTATATCTTCATCATCAATTATAGTTAAGTCATCCATGTCGTCATCATCATCTATGTCATCTATTGCATCTTCACTATAATCGTCTTCGTCCATTTCTTCCTCTGTTTCTACTTCTTCTTCATTTTCTTCTTCAGATTCATCTGTTTCTTCATCTGATTCTGAATCATCATCTACTACTACTTTTACGATATGATTTTCTTTTAAATCCCAATTAACACTATCTATTAGAATAAATCTTTTATCTGTAGAAAGCGCTGTAAAGAAATCACCTATTTTTGCTTCAAATTCTTCTTCTGATAATTCTAGTAAATTACATACTTCTCTAAATAAATTAGGAGTGTTATATTGTTTTTTATCCTCTTTTAATATTTCATAAGCTATATCTGTATAACTCATTAATTCTAAATCTAATTTTTCTTTTTTTCTTATACTCATAATATAAATCCTTTCATTAAATATACAATATATGTATATGTCTTTAATAAATTTATGACTCTACATTTTACTTGGCATTTGTATTCCAAGTAATTCGCAACCTTTTTTTAGAACATGTCTTACTATATTTATTAAGTATAGACGTGCTTTTCTTTCTTCTATATCATCTGATAATACTTTATTTTGACTATAGAATGCACTATAACTCTTTGCCAAATCTATTAAATATCTTGATAATACATAAGGTTCATCTTTTTCACTTGCTTCTTTTATTATATCAGTGAAATTATAGAGTAACTTAACTATACTATATGATAGTTCGTCACTAAGTTTACTATAATTTATATCATTAATCAATACATTTTCATTAGATTTTTCTATTATACTGTTAATTCTTACATACATGTACTGAATATATGGACATGTTTCTCCTTGAAAATTAAGCATTATATCGTAATCAAATATCTCATCTTTTATTCTACTATTGTATAAATCATTAAAAATTACTGCACCTACTCCTACTTTTTTAGCAGTTTCTTCTATATCATCTAAGTTAGGATTTTTTTCTAATATTATATTTTTAGCTCTTGTTATTGTTTCATTTAAAATATCGTCTAATTTTACTATATTACCTTTTCTTGTAGACATTTTGCCTTCTGGAAGTCTTACCATACCAAATGAAACATGTTTAAGTCCATTCACGTATTTATCTTTTAAATCAAGATATTTTGCAACTGCAAATATTTGTTTAAAGTGTAAATCTTGTTCATAACTTGTAACATATATACATTTATCAAAATCATATGTTCTTGCTCTATAAAGTATAGCTGCTAAATCACGAGTTGCATATATTGATGAACCATTTGATTTTTGAATAATACATGGTACTTTTATTCCTTCGTTTTCTAAATCTACTACTTTTGCACCTTCTGAAATAGTTATTTTATTATTTTTTTCTAATATTTCTAATACTTCATTTGTCTTATCACTATAAAATGCTTCTCCTTTATAGCTATCAAAGCTAGTTCCAAGTAAATCATATGTTTTTTTAAATTCTTCTAAACTAAGTTCTTTAAATCTATTCCAAAGATTCATACAATACTCATCTTTTTCTTCAAGTAATTTAAAATTATTTCTGCATCTTTCTAATACTTCAGGGTCCTCTTTACATAATTCATTTATTCTTATATACATTTTAGTAAGTTCGTCTATTGGATTTTCATCTATATTGTATTCATCGTGCCAAAGTTTATATGCTTCTATTAACTTACCAAATTGTGTTCCATAGTCTCCTAAATGATTTATTCCAACTACATCATATCCAAGGTCCTTATAAATTCTATATAATGATTGACCTATTACAGTACTTCTTAAATGTCCTATATGAAATGGTTTTGCTATATTTGGTGATGAATAATCTATTATTATTTTTTTACCATTTCCTAAATTAGATTCACCATATTTTTCCTTTTTATTATTAAATTCTTCAAATACTTCTTTTGTTAGAACTTCTTTATTTATAAAAAAGTTTAAATATCCATTAACAGTTTCTATTCTTTCTATGTAATCTGGATTATTAATTTTACTTTTTAGTTCTTCTGCGATTAAATTAGGTGCCTTTCTTAATTCTTTTGATAAAAAGAAACATGGAAAAGTATAATCTCCTTTATCTTGTTCTTTAATTAATGCAATATTATTATATATTTTTTCTTCATCTACATTTAATACTTCTGTTAATAATTGTGATATTTTCTTTTTATAGTTCTCCATTATTACATCTCCTTTATAATTATTTCATATTTAAATAATCCTGCATATTCTTCCTGAATCCATAATTCATACTCAATATATATTCTATTTTCATCTATTATTAATTGATTTGTTAATATTTCTGTATCTAAATATGAATTTAATTGTTTAATGAAATAATTTCCTTCACATTTTTTATTTAATTTAAAATTAAATTTTAATGATGAATCAGTATTATCTTTTTCCATAATTATATTATCATTATTAATATTTATTTTTATACTTTCATTGTCATAATTAAATAATAATAAATTATTTTTATATTTTGCTGGAATATTATTTTTTTCTTGTTTTTCTAAATTATTTTGCACTAAAAAATCTATAACATAATTATTCAAATAAATCACCAACTTTTTCAAGTAGCATTATATCATATATATAATAAAATTGCACTTATATTTTTTCTTTTTTTTTACATAATAAAAATAGAAAAAATGGTGATTTATATGAAGAAAAGAAATTTACTCTTAAAAATATTTATTATTTTTATATTTTTTGTTTGTTTTTTATTTTCAATGCTATATTTATATATTAGATTATCTCCTAAATTAGACTTAAAAAAAACTAATAATATTATTATGTATGATAAAGATAACAATATATTTTTTAAGGGTAATGGATCTAAAGAATGGATTAACTTAGATTTAATAGATAAAGATTTAATTAATGCGACTATTTCTATTGAAGATAAGAGATTTTATAGTCATAATGGTTTTGATTATATTAGAATAATAAAATCTATATATAATAATATTAAGTACAAAAATATAGTAGAGGGTGCATCTACTATATCACAGCAATATGCTAGAAATTTATATTTGAATTTTGATAGAAATTGGGAAAGAAAAATTAAAGAGGCATTTCTTGCATTAAAACTCGAGACTAATTATTCAAAAAATGAAATACTTGAAGGTTATTTAAATACTATTAATTATGGTAATGGTGTTATGGGAATACAAAATGCTTCTAAATATTATTTTAATAAAAGTGCAGAAAATTTAAGTTTAGCAGAAAGTTCTATGCTTGCAGGAATTCCTGGTTCTCCTCAAGAATATTCACCTATTAATAATGAAAAGAAAGCTAAAAAAAGACAAAGAGTTATATTAGACAGTATGGTACGAAATAAATATATAACTAAAAAAGAAGCGGATGATGCATATAATGTAAAACTTACCTATTATGGTAAAAAAGATAGTTTAAATTTATCTACTCTTATGTACTATAAAGATGCGGTAATTAATGAACTTGAAAAATTAAATATAATACCTGATGATTATTTAGAGAATAAAGGTATAAAAATTTATACTAATTTAGATGTTAACGCACAAAGTATACTAGATTCTTCAATAACAAATGATATTGATAAAGATTCTCAAATAGAAACTAATGCACTTATGGTAGAAAATAAAACAGGTAAAATAATTGCTCTTGCTGGTGGTAAAAACTATGAAAAAAGTCAATATAATAGAACTATTTATTCTAAGAGACAAGTAGGTTCTACTATGAAACCTTTCCTTTATTATGCGGCATTAGAAAATGGATTTACAGCATCTTCTACTTTTTTATCAGAACCTACTACTTTTAGTTTAGGTAATAATCAAACTTATACACCAAATAATTTTGGTAATATTTACCCATCTTATCCTATACCTCTTACTTTAGCACTTGCTTATTCTGATAATATTTATGCGGTTAAAACTCATTTGTTTTTAGGAGAAGATGCTATAGTAAATGTTGCAAATAAGGCAGGAATAAAAACAAAATTAAATAAAAATGTATCTTTACCTCTTGGAACAACAGAATTAAATATGATTGAGTTTACTAATGCATATTCTACAATTGCGAATGAAGGAATATATAATAAAGTATATTTGATAAGAAAAGTTGAAAATGAAAATGGAAGTACTATATATAAACATAAGGATAATAGTAATAAAGTATTAAATAAGAATTATACTTATATTTTAAGTGAACTTTTAAATGGTTGTTATGATGATACATTAGCAGATTATACTACACCTACTTGTTTATCAATTAAACCTAAACTTACTAAAAAATATGCGATTAAAACAGGTAGTACAAATACCGATTCTTGGATAATGGGATATAATAAAAATTATACTTTAGGTGTTTGGATTGGATACGATAATAATAAAAATATTGCTAGAAATGAACTTAAATTTTCTAAAAATATTTGGGCAGATACCATGGAAAATTATTTGAGAGATAAAAAAGATAGTTGGTATACTAAACCTAATGATGTTATTCCTGTTTTAATAAATCCATTAAATGGTAAAATTGCGACTAGTACATCTAAAAGAAAAAAAATAGTATATTATTTAAAAGGTACTCAACCTACTCTTTATGACGGAGAAAATGTTAAACAAGAAAAAAAGACTGATAATTAGTCTTTTTCTATTTTTATAGTAAATTGATATAATTTTTCAAAATCATATTGTTCTAGTTTTACTTTATATCCTAATGAATCTATTTCTGTAACTAGATTTTTAACTTTTTCTACTACTAAATTAATATCTTTGTTTTCTGATAAATTAAATGGTAATACGCTTTCTTTTACATCTTCTTCTTTAAAATCAGGTAATGTTTCTATTTCTTCAACGTCATCTAAGCTATTCATGAAATTAGCTGGTTCTTCCTTCTGTTCTTCTACCTTTGGTAAATCTGTTGTAAAGAAATCATTAACATCTACTTTTGACTCAGATGAATTTTGTTCTAATAAAGGTTCTTGTAATTTTGGTTCCTCTATTTTTGGTTCTTGTACAAATTTTGGAAATTCCATAAATTCTTCTACATTGTTTGTTTCTTTTTCTTGATTTAAATTAGATAATCCATTTACTGGAATAAAATTATCTGTTACTTTTCCAAGTTTTCTATTTATTAACTCTTCTGTGTCTCTTACATTTAATCTATTATTTATTATTTCATCTAATAATTTTCTTTGTTCTTCTTTATCTTCTACTCTAAGAAGACTTCTTGCATGTCTTTCAGATATTTTATTATTTAAAAGTGCATCTTGAACTTTTTCGTCTAGATTTAAAAGTCTTAATTTATTTGAAATAGTTGCTTGTGTTTTACCCATTCTTCCTGCTAATTGATCTTGAGTTAAATAACCTCTATCTAGTAGTTTTTTATATGATTTTGCTTCTTCTATTGGTGATAAGTTTCTTCTTTGAATATTTTCTACTATTGCGACCTCTGCAGATTCATTATCATTTAAATTTATTATTACTGCAGGTACTTTAGTTAATCCTGCTATATATGCAGCTTTATATCTTCTTTCACCTGCAATTATTTCATATTTATCTGCTACTTTACGAAGTACAAGTGGCTGAATTATACCATGTTGCCTAATAGATTCTGCAAGTTCATTTAAACCATTTTCATCAAATGATAGTCTTGGTTGAAATCTATTAGGAATAATATCATCTAAAGCAACTTCTACTATTTCTTTTTCCATTCCGTTCATATTAACCCTCACTTCTTATTCTAAATATTATTGTACAATAAAAATCCATATTTTACAATGGATTTTTTTTGATTTTATCAAAAACTCTTGGATACTTAGCACTTGTCTTATTTACTTTTTTTATCTTTATTAAATTTCTAACAGATCCTTCTTTAGGTAAAAGAAATGATATTATTTCTTCTTTTTGTGCACCTAATTTTTTTATTCCAGATTCTGCTTCTTCTATTTCACCCTCTATATTTGCTTTCATTGGTATAAAATAACCATTTTCTTTTACAAGAGGAATACATAGTTCATCTAATAAATTTAGTCTAGAAACTGCTCTTGAAGTAACTAAATCAAATTTTTCTCTATTTTCTTTAGCAAAATCTTCTATTCTAGAGTGTACGGCAGTAATGTTTTTTAGTTCTAACTCTTTTATCACCTCATTTAAAAACATAATTCTTTTATTTAATGCATCTACAAGTGTAATATCAATATTATCAAATACTATCTTTAGAACTATTCCAGGAAATCCTGCACCTGTTCCTGCATCACAAACCTTAATTTTCTTATTTAAATCATATGCTTTTATTAATGTTAAACTATCATAAAAATGTTTTAAATAAACTTCTTCTTTATCTGTTATTCTAGTTAAATTTATTTTATTATTCCACTCTATTAATAAATCATAGTATTTATCTAATTTATTTAATTTTTCTTCTGTTATATCTATTCCAAGTTCTTTTAGTGCTAAAACAAATTCATTCTTATTCATTAAAATACCTCTTCATATAAACAGATAAAATAGATACATCTGATGGATTTACTCCACTTATTCTAAGTGCTTGGCCAAAACTTTCTGGTCTTACTTCTTTTAATTTTATTCTTGCTTCACTAGCTAAATTAGGAACTTTATTATAATCAATATCTTTAGGAATTTTTTTGTTCTCTAACTTTTTCATTTTTTCTGCTTCTTTTCTTGTTTTTCTAATATATCCTTCATATTTAATCATGATTTCTGCTTGTTCTAATTCTAGTTCATCATATTCTTTACTTAATTTATCTTTTACATCATTAATTGATACTTCTGTTCTTTTTAAATAATCATATGCAGTAATATTTTTTTCATCTTTTATTTTTATATTCTTTAATTCTTCTATTATTAAATCTATATTCTTTTCTTTTTCTTTTAATCTATTATATTGTTCATCACTAATTAAACCTACTTCATAACCATGAGTTCTAAGTCTAATATCAGCATTATCATGTCTTAGTAATAAACGATATTCTGCTCTTGAAGTAAGCAATCTATATGGATCTTTTACACCTTTTGTTACTAAATCATCTATAAGTACACCAATGTATGATTCATCTCTTCCTAAGATTAATGGATCCTTTCCTTCTAGTTTTAATCCTGCATTTATTCCTGCGATTAATCCTTGTCCTGCGGCTTCTTCATAACCACTTGTACCATTTATTTGACCTGCGGTAAATAATCCATCTATTATTTTAGTTTCTAGACTTGGTTTTAAATCTCTTGAGTCTATTGCATCATATTCTATCGCATATGCATATCTAAGTATTTTAGCATGTTCAAGTCCTGGTAAACTATGTACCATTTCTTCTTGTACATCATATGGCATACTTGTTGAAAAACCTTGAAGATATATATCATCATAATATTTACTTTCTGGTTCTAAGAATAATTGGTGTCTTTCTTTATCTGCAAATCTTACTACTTTATCTTCTATAGATGGACAATATCTAGGTCCAGTTCCTAATTTTTCATAAAAACCACCATACATACTAGATTTACCTAAATTATCTCTAATAATTTTATAAGTTTCTTCTGTTGTATAAGTTAAATAACATGGTTCTTGGTTTTCCACAGTATAATAAGGTTTGTTATCAAATGAAAATGTATATAGTTTTTCATCTCCATCTTCTCTTTTAGTCTTTGAGAAATCTATTGTACTTCTATCAATTCTAGGTGGAGTTCCTGTTTTAAGTCTAAGTATTTTAAATCCTAATTTTTCTAGATTTTCACTTAAGTATAAAGAAGGTCTTGTTCCTTTTGGTCCTGAAACTGTTCTTTTATCACCTACTAATATATTTGCTTTCATATATGTTCCAGTTGTAAGAATTACAGCATCACACATAATCTCTTTTCCTGTGGATAATTTAACACCTTTTATTTTATTATTTTCTACTATTAAATCTTCTACTAATTCCTCAATTATATCTATATTTTTATGTTCTTCTAATATTCTTAACATTTCTTTTGGATAAGTAATTTTGTCACCTTGCGCTCTAAGTGATCTAACAGCAGGTCCTTTACTACTATTTAAAAGTTTCATTTGAAGTAATGTTTTATCTGCAACTTTACCCATATATCCACCAAGTGCATCTATTTCTCTTACAACTATTCCTTTTGCAGAACCTCCTATTGATGGATTACATGGCATCATCGCAATTGTATCTTTTGAACCTGTAACAAGTAATGTTTTGTGACCTTTATTGGCAGAAGCCAGTGTTGCTTCACATCCAGCATGTCCTCCACCAACTACAATTATTTCATATTTCATTTTAATCAACCTTCTTTTTTTGCACTTGTATTATACTACAAGATTTATTTTTGCACAATAAAAGAAAAACATCTATTTTATTTTAAAATAGATGTAATTATAGTTTTTGGATTTTCCTTATTATATATAATTTTATATATTTGTCTTATTATTTTTGAATCAATATTATATTTATTACTTAATGACATAGCTATTTTAAGTGCATCTAATCCTTCAATAACCATTCCTATTTCTTTTTTTATTGTTTCTAAATCTTTATTTTGTGCTAAAAGTATACCAAATCTTCTATTTCTACTATCATTACTTTCACATGTTGTTAAAAGGTCTCCTAAACCTGATAAACCATAAAATGTTTCTTCTTTAGCACCCAATTTTAGTCCTATTTCTTTTATTTCTTCTAATCCTTTTGTAATAAGAACAGCATTCATATTATTTCCTAAATTAAGACCATTAACTAATCCTGATGCGATTGATATAATATTTTTTAATGTCCCACCTAATTCTGTTCCAATTACATCATCACTTAATTCTATTTTAAATTTATATGTTTCAAAATTATTTTTTATTTCATTGTTATAATCATTATTATTAGATGCGAATACAGCCTTTAATCCCATATCATTTATTACTTCTTTTGCTATACTTGGTCCAGAGATTATTCCTACATATTTTAAATCTAACTCTTCTTTTACAATATCTGTTAAAAATTTATTAGTTTCTATTTCCATACCCTTTGATGCGATTATTATTTTTTGATTTGTAACATATTCTTTTATATTTTTGCATGTATTTCTAATTACACTTGATGGCGTTACTAAAATTAAATATTCTGAATCAACTACTACATCTTCATAATTTGTATAACACACTATTCTTTCATCTAGTTTTGAATTATCAATAAACATACATCTATGTTCATTATTTATTACATCTGCTTCTTCCTTTTTAAAGGACCATATTTTTACATTATGATTTTTTATTAATACGTTTGCGAGTGCACATCCAAAGCTACCACTACCTATTATTCCTATATTCTTCATTATTTCCTACTTTCCTAAACAAAAGTTACTAAATAATGTATCTATTAATTTATCATCATAACTCTCACCTATTATTTCTCCAAGTATTTCACAAATTTCTTTTATATCTATTTCAAGTAAATCAATTGGTACATCATTATTTAAAGCATCTTCTAAATTTTTCGATATTTCTACTGCTTTCTTTACAAGTGATATTTGTCTTGAATTTGATAAATAAGTAAAATCTCCTAAATTAATTTCTTCTAAATTAAACATATCATTTATTTCATTTTTTAAGTTTTCAATACCACTATCTTTTAATGCTGAAACTTTTACTATTCTTTCATTTTTTAAATTACTAATATCTAAATTATTTTCTAAATCTATTTTATTTATTACTATTATTCTCTTTTTTTCTTTTGTATATTCAAGTAATTTTTTATCTTCATCAGTTAATTTTTCATTATTATTAAATACAAGTATTACTAAATCTGCATCATTTATTAAACTTAATGATTTTTCTACACCTATTTTTTCTACTATATCTTCTGTTTCTCTTACACCTGCGGTATCTATTATATTAAGTAAAATTCCATTTACTCTTATCTGACCTTCTACTATATCTCTTGTTGTACCCGCAACGCTAGTTACTATCGCTTTGTCTTCTTCTATAAGTTTATTTAATATAGAACTTTTACCAACATTTGGTCTACCTAAAATTAATGTATTTATTCCATCTTTTATAAGTTTTCCATTTTCTGATTCATTTAATAGTTTTGTTAATTCTTTATTTATATATTTAGACATTTCCTCTATTTTTTCTTTTGTTACTATTTCAATATCTTCATATTCTGGATAATCTATATTAACTTCAATATTTGCATTTACTTTTACTAAATTGTCTATAATATTTTTTACTAGTTTTGATACTTTTCCTTCCATTCCACTTATTGCTAGTTTTCTAGATGTTTCTGTTTTTGATTCTATTAAATCCATTATACTTTCTGCTTCTACTAAATCAATTCTTCCATTTAAAAAGGCTCTTTTTGTAAATTCTCCTGGTTCTGCGAGTCTCGCACCTTCTAAAAGTAATATTTCTAGTACTTTATTTGTTACAGCAACACCACCATGTGAATTTATTTCAACTATATCCTCTTTTGTAAATGTTTTTGGTGATTTCATTATACTTACCATTACTTCATCTATTATTTCGCTATTATAAACTATGTGTCCATAATTTATAGTATGAGATTCTTTTTTAGTTAAATCTTTATCAAATATTTTGTTAACAATATCTATTGCTTCATCTCCACTAACTCTTATTATTGAAATTGCTCCTACGCCTAATGCTGTTGATATAGCACATATTGTATCGTTCATAAAAAATCACTTCCTTTTTTTATTATAACATAATAAAAACTTCAAATACGAAGTTTTCATTAAAAGTATTCTGGATATACAGATTTATGACATAACGTCATTGCTTTTTTAGCATCTCTAACATATTTTACATCTTCATCACAATATTCACAAAGTCTTTGCTTTAACATTTCTAAAAATGGTATTATTGATTCTCCATTTTCTGCTTCTTCATATAACTCTCTTAGCTCTTTTGATGTAAATACAAATTTATAAAATCTATCTTTTACTAAAAATTCTAATAAACTATAATTAAATGAGCTTATATTATCTTTGTATAATTTTTTATTATTTGTATCTACGTTTTTATACTCACAAGTATCAATTATATGAAATACTCCATTTTTATACAATATATTAAATAATATGTCATAAGTTGATATTCCTTTGTCAGATAATTTTTTTGTATCTTCTTCTACTACATGTGAACCATCTATTAATTTATCAAATCTTATAGTATTTCTTGAAACTTCAATAAGATTTTTGCCACTAGAATATCTTGTTATATATCCCATCATTTTACCATCTATATAAAATGTTCTATATGGAAATAAGTATGTTTTGTTTTTTATATCTTTAAACATTAGTATTTGTTCTTCAGTTAAATTTACATATGGTCCATCTAAATATTTTATAGCTTCTTTATTATTTAATCTTTTACACGTACCCTCAGATGCTCTACCTAAAAAGGCTAAATTATTCCATATTTTTTCAAATTCTTGTTTTGTAAAATAAATTTTGTCCATATTTCTTCCTCTTTTTAAAGCATATATTAACATTTTTAATATATAATGTCAAAAAAAAAGAACCATTATTTAGATGGTTTTATTACAACACATCTATTTGGTTCTTCTCCTTCACTTTCTGTTTTAACTCCTTTAAAATCAGAAAGAACATTATGAACAAGTCTTCTTTCATATGAATTCATTGAATCCATTTTTATTTCTATACTTGTTTGAACAACTTCTTTAGCAAGTTTCTTTGCTAAAAACTCAATACTTCTTTGGTGTTTTTCTTTATAATCTTCTACATCAAGTATTATATTTATGAATAATCCTGTTTGTGCATGTAAAACTTGTCTTAAAATCACTTGTAATGCATCTAATGTTTTTCCATTTTTACCAATAAGAATTGAATTATTATTTGAATGAAGTTTAATTAAAATATAATTTTCTTTTCTTTTTGTTTCTAAATTTACTTCAAGTCCCATTGCCTCTACTAAATTTTTTATATATTTCTTAGAAAATTCAATTACATCTGTTTTAAGTATTACTTTCATTATTATTTTTTTCTTTTTTAATAATCCTACTGTTTCTTCTTTTTCAAAATGAATTAATTCATCATCTTTTACATCTAATTCTTTTAAAGCATTTAATAATAATTCTTCTGCATTCTTTCCTTCATATTCATATATTTTCATACTACTATACCTCTTTCTTTTTTGCTATTTGTTTAGCTATTAAGTTTTGAACGATTGTAAATAATGTTGATGCTATCCAATATAATGATAATGCTACTGAGAAGTTTAATGACATTACACAAATCATTACTAACATTATATTTGTCATTGTATTAGGATTTATATCATTAGTTTGAGGTGTTGGTGCAGTTTTATTTAATTTTTGAGATACAAATGTTGTACCTGCTATTAATAAAACTATTATTATATATTCTATATGTCCTGATGTCATTGCTTTTAATGGTGTTGTACCAAGTACTAATCCAAATAAGTTTTCTTCAAATATAACTGGTACTCTATTTATTGCTTCTAAGAAACCAAATAATAATGGTATTTGAATAAATGCAAATAAACAACTTGAAAATGGATTAATTTTATATTTTTTATATAAATTCATTGTTTCCATTGATTTTTGATTTAATGATTGTTGATCTGTTTTATTTTCATATTTTTTATTTATTCTATCCATTTCTGGTTGCATCTTCTTCATGTTTTCAGATTGCATTGCTGTCTTTTGAGTAAATGGTGCAAGTATTGCTCTTATAATTAAGGATAATATAATTATTGCAATACCATATTTTTTAGTTAAATTTCCTAATTTCAATATTAAATAAGCAAGTGGTTTAACTACAATTGTTTCCCATAAACCAGCATAAGTAGTATCTGTTGGTTTAAAATTTGTACAATCTGGTAATTTACTAATATCTATTTGCTTTTTATACTTATTGTATTTCTTTATTAAACCTTTACTTGTTGGTTTACATAATATATTTTCATTCAATGTAATTTTTACATTTTCATCTTCATAATAAACAGCTTTTTTTGTTTTTGGATCTTTTAATATTGTAGTACATCCTGTCATTATAAAAACTGCAAAAATAAGAACTAATACTTTAATTATTTTATTTTTTTTCATCTTTTCTCTCCTAGTTACACTATTTTTGAAATCAATTCTATTAAATATTCTCTTCTTTTATTAAATTCAATATTATTAATCTCTTTAGAAATTATTATAACATAATCTACATTTCTTTTAAATACCAAATTACTCTTATCTATAATATCTTTTACTTGTCTTTTTATTTTATTTCTATTAACTGCATTACCTAATTTTTTAGAAACACATATACAGAATCTATATTTATCATATTTATTATCCTTATAATATATATAGTAGTATTTATTTTTTACTTGTTTCCTATTTTTAATAACTTCATTTATTTCATCTTTTCCTTTAATAATATTTATTTTTTTCATTAAATATCACCTACTTATAAAATACAAAAAAAACCACTAAAAAATGTGGATTTATTATTTACATAATTGTTTGCGTCCTTTTTTTCTTCTGCTATTTAATACCTTACCTTTTATTCTAGAAAAAAATCCGTGTTTCTTTGCTTTTTTTCTATTATTAGGCTGAAAAGTTCTTTTCATTTTTGCACCTCCAAGTTCATAAAAACATTTCAATTATATATACTTTTTACCATAAAGTCAAGATTTTTATTGAAAAATAATACAATTTCTTGTACAATCATAGATAAAGGTAGGAGAATATATATGCTATTTGATAAGGAAAAAAAATTAAAAGAACTTCTAGTTAGATACAAATATTTAAAAAGTGTAGAGGAAAGTGATAGAAAACAACTTGAAGAAATTAATGAAATTAAAAGAAGATTTAGGGAAGGGGATGCAAATACAATTTGTCATGTTCCTGTAAGTGGTGATTTAGATTTTGTTAAAAGAAACTATGATAATGATTATAAGGAAAGTGAAGTAATTGTAAATTCTCATATGAGTAAAGTTAGAAGTGTTTTAAACGCTGACACAGAATTTCAAAATTTTAGAGACCTAATAAGAAACAAAATTGATATAAAAATAAATTTAATAGAACCACCTTTAGAAGATATTGGAAAATTAGAAGCAAATCTAGATTATATAAATGAAAGTATTAATGTAATGTGTGAAAAATATAGTGGAGAAGATGCATTACTACTTAAAAATGAAATAATTATAATTAATGATTTAATCGATAAAATGGTTTGTGATAAAATGGCATCACAAGAAACAGGTAAATTAATTGATGAAGAAGTTGAGATTAATAAAAGGAACATTGAAAGAAGAAAAATAGAAGATAAACTAAAAAGAAAAAATATTGATATTTATAATAATCCAGAGGAAAATGGTAATCCTTTTAAAAGATAATAAATTATTTTCACATTTACTGTGGAAATTTTTTTATTTTTTGTTTATAATATAAAGCTAAACAAAGTTATACACATTATAAACAGTATTGTTGATAAGTTCGTATTGTTTATAATTAAACTGTTTATTGTTAATTTGTGGAAAATGTTTATAACTTATAAAATTCCTTATTTTATATAGAAAATAATACACATTTGTTGTGGATAAGTATTGTTTATAATTTTTTGTTACTTGAAAACATAAAATTTTAAGTTTATAATTAATTTATAAGTCTATAAACTATCTATAATTCAGGGGAGGTGGTTTTATGAATATTGAAAGTATTTGGAATAATTTTTTAAGTACTATAAGTAAGAGAATGAATACTTTATCATATAATACGTGGTTTAAAGATTCAAAACTTGTTGAACTAAATGAAGAACATGCTATTATTATTGTTCCTACAATTGCTCATAAAAAACATCTTGCTGAATCATATATAGATATAATTAGTGAAATATTCAATGAAATCACTGGTACTAACTTTAATATAGAGTTTTTACTCGAAAATGAATATAATAAACAAAATATAAAGAAACCTGTGGAAAACAAACAAGAAGAAATTGGTGTTCCTTATAATAGTCCTGAGAAAGCAAATCTAAACCCAGATTATACATTTGAAAATTTTATAGTAGGTGAGAGTAATAGATTTGCACAAGCAACTGCACTTGCTGTTGCTGAAAATCCTGGAAAAATGTATAATCCTTTATTTATATATGGAAATAGTGGACTAGGGAAGACTCATTTAATGCAAGCCATTGGTAATTATATAATACAAAATACCAATAAAAGAGTTTTATATGTTACAAGTGATCAGTTTATAAATGATTTTCTTGGTTTAAATAAAAGGGATAAAGAAGGAACAAATTTTGACTATGTTGATTTATTTAAAGATAAATATAGGAATATCGATGTACTTATAATTGATGATATTCAATTTTTAGGAAATGCACCTAAAACACAAAATGAATTTTTCCATACATTTAATACATTATATGATGATAAAAAACAAATAATTATATCATCAGATAGTTCTCCAGATGATTTAAAACATCTAGAAGATAGACTTAGAACTAGATTTAATTGGGGATTAAAAGTTAATATTTTTCCACCAGATAATGAACTTAGAAAAGAAATATTAAGAAAAAAAATGAATAATATGGATTTTTCTAGTCATATGAGTGAAGATGCAATAGAATATATTGCTAATATGTGTCATTCTGATGTAAGAAGTTTGGAGGGGGCTTTAACTAGAGTTTGTGCTTATTCAACAATATTCTTTCAAGAAGAGATTACTCTTGATTTAGCAATAGAAGCTTTAAAAGGAACTATTACTTCTTCTACAAACTTTAAAAATGATATACAAAAGATACAAAGAGTAGTTGCAGAATATTATAATGTTTCTGTGGATGATTTAAAATCAAAGAAAAGGGTAGCAACTATTGCTTTCCCAAGACAAATTGCAATATACCTATCAAGGCAGTTAACGGATGAATCTTTTCCAAGAATAGGTATGGAATTTGGTGGAAGAGATCATTCAACAGTAATACACTCATGTGATAAGATTGCAGATGAGATAAAAAGTAATAAACAACTAGAAAAAATAATTAATGAAATTAAGAAAAAATTAGAGTAATGTGGATAAATAAAAGTTATAAACTTTGTTATTAAAAAGTATTGCACAGGAAAAAATAAAAAAATCCTTTAAATTACAAAGAAAAACAAAGTTATGCACATTTTCAACAGTAATAATAAAAATAACATAAATTTAAATAATAATATGATATAATGATTTTGAGGCTAGGAGGGTTTTTATGAAATTTAGTATAAAAAAAGAATTATTATTAGAAAATTTAAATAATGTATCAAAGGCGGTATCTTCTAAAAATGTTATACCTGTATTAGGAGGAATAAAATTTAATCTTACTAATGAAGGTTTATTCTTAACTGCTACAAATAATGAAATAGATATAGAAAGTTTTATAGATAAAAAATATATAGATAAAATAGAAAGTTTAGGAACAATTGTTATTCAAGGAAAATATTTACTTGAAATAGTTAGAAAATTACCAGAAGGATTAATTAATATAGAAATAATAGATGGACTTAAAATATTAATCAATTCTCAAAATTCTAATTTCAATTTAAATGGAATAGATCCTAATGAATTTCCTAACATTAATTTAGAAAATTCAATTAATCCAATAATATTAAGTAAAAAAGTAATAAAAAATATTGTTAATCAAACTTTATTTGCAACATCTATGCAAGAATCTAGACCTATATTAACAGGTATTAATATTAAAATAGAAAATGATAAGATGGAATGCATTGCTACAGATTCATATAGATTATCTAAAAAAATAGTAAGACTTGATAATCCTGTGGATAACATTATAAATATAGTTATACCAGGTAAAAATATGGGTGAACTTGTTAAAATAATAAATGATGAGGATGAAAATATAGAAATTCATATTTTCTCAAATAAGATTTTATTTAAGTTTGATAATATTTTATTCCAATCAAGGTTATTAAATGGATCTTTCCCAGATACATCAAGACTTATTCCAGAAGAATTTTCATTAGAAATAAAAGCTGATTTAGATGAATTATATAAAGTAATAGATAGAGCCGCATTACTTACTTCTGAAAAAGAGAAAAATGTTATAAAATTCGAAACTTGTGGAAATGAAGTTGTAATAAGTTCAAATACACCAGAAATAGGTAAAGTAGAGGAAAAACTTGCAATTACTAAGAATAATGATAATGAAATAAAAATAGCATTTTCTTCAAAATATATGATGGAAGCATTAAGAACAATAAATAGTAAAGATATAAGAATATTATTAAATTCAGATGTTAAACCAATTATTTTAAAGACAGATGAAGACGAAGATTTAATACAATTATTGTTACCAATTAAGACATATTAGTATGAAAAATGAGAAAAAATTTAATATTTTTCTCATTTTTTACATAAAATGACAATTTTTTTAATTTTTTTGAGTATAAATAAGGGAAATTTCTTTTCAAAGGAGAAAATATTTTATAGAGGAGGAAATTAAATGAATTGTTATGAAATCAATAAAGATACAATAGCTTTGATACCAATTGATGATTTTAATACAAAAGTAATAGAGAAAAATAGTAGATTTATAGTAAATATGAATACAATGAAAATAATAGAAAGAAGTTGTGAATATTTTGGTAGCTCATATTTAGGAAGACATGAGGGTACTAAAAGTTTAATAGGGGTTAGTCATAAATCTCCAATTATAATAGAAGAAAGTAGAAATATGATATATTTTCCTAGTACATCGCCAAGGTTATCAGATTGTATTTGGTTTTCACTTAATCACATAACAGATTATAAAGATTTGAATGGTAAGTCTATTGTATATTTTGAAAATGGTGAAAGTGTTGAAATTGACATATCAATAGGTTCTTTTGATAATCAATATTTAAGAGCAACTAAATTAGAATCGATTTTAAGAAAAAGAAAAAGTATTTAGTAATAAAAAGGGTATATTTTTATAAAAAAGTATAAAAAATGCCCTTTTTTGTGGTATAATGTAAGTATGTGTATAGGAGCATTATTTTAGTATAAAGGTGAGAATATGAGCATAAAAATAGGTTTAAAATGATTTTAAAGAAAATTTGTTTATCAAATTTTAGAAATTATTCAAGTTTAGAACTTAAATTTAATAAAAAAATAAATATTTTCATCGGAAATAATGCCCAAGGTAAAACAAATATACTTGAAGGAATATATGTTTTATCAATAACTAAGTCACATCGTTGCAATAAAGATTTATTTTTGATAAAAAATGGTGAAGTTTTTACAAAAATAAGAGGAGAAATTGTATTTGAAAACTCATTTAATAAAAATTATGAAGTTCTTATTAATTCAAATGGTAAAAGGGTATCAATTAATGACAAAGTAATAAGAAAGACAAGTGAGTATATTTCAAATATAAATGTTGTTATGTTTTGTCCAGATGACCTTGAGATATTAAAAGGTCCACCATCTGGAAGAAGATACTTTTTAAATATAGAAATATCTCAATTTTATAATAATTATTTAAAATTAATAAATGATTATACTAAGGTATTAAAAAATAGAAATGAATATTTAAAAAGTAATAGAAATAAAATAAATGATGCTTATTTAGATGTATTGACTACAGAACTAATTAAAAAAAATGTAGAAATAATTGAATACAGAAATGAATATTTAAATAAGATAAACTTTTATATTAAAAAGATATATAAAGACATAACAGGTGAAGATAAGATCTATATAAAATATGAAACTTTTGTTAATATATCTAATGAAAAAAATATGTTACAAGAAATGAAAGTTAAATATGACAAAATAAAATCTAGTGAATTAATGCAAGGAATGACTTTAATTGGAACACATAGAGATGATTTTTCTATATACATTAATGATGTAAAAATTAATAATTATGGTTCACAAGGACAACATAGATTAGCTATTTTATGCTTTAAGTTAGCAGAAATAGAGGTATTTAGGGAAAATAAATATGTCAAACCAATACTTTTATTAGATGATATATTTAGTGAACTTGATGAAAATAAAAAGAATAATATTATTAAATATATAGAAAAAGATTTACAAGTTTTTATAACATCTACTGATATAAATAAGATAGATGAAAATTTAGTAAAAAATGCAGAAATTTTTTATGTAGAAAATGGAAAAGTATATGAACGAGGTGAAAAATATGGCAGAGAATAATTATGATGCTTCAGCAATACAAGTACTTGAAGGACTAGAAGCAGTAAGAAAAAGACCAGGTATGTATATTGGAACAACAGATGTTAAAGGATTACATCATTTAGTTTGGGAAATAGTAGATAACTCAATAGATGAGGCTTTAGCAGGTTTTTGTAATCATATTGAAATAACAATAAATAAAGATAATTCAGTAACAGTAGTTGATAATGGTAGAGGAATACCAGTTGGTATTCATCCAAAAACAGGAATATCCACAGTAGAAACTGTTTATACAGTACTTCATGCAGGTGGAAAATTTGGCGGAGGAGGATACAAGGTATCTGGTGGACTTCATGGTGTTGGTGCATCTGTTGTAAACGCTTTATCAAGCTGGGTTGTAGTAACAGTTTATAAAGAAGGAAAAGTATATGAGGTAAAGTTTGCTAATGGTGGGAAAACAGTACAACCATTAACTGTAATAGGAGAATGCGAAAAAGATAAAACAGGAACGACAGTTACATTTAAGCCAGATGCAGATATATTTGATACTGATATATATGATTATGAAACTTTAAAAGTTAGAACAAGAGAACTTGCATTCTTAAATAAAGGGTTAAGATTAACATTAACTGATAAAAGACCTGGAGAAGAAAAACAAGAAACTTTCCATTATGAAGGTGGTATAAGTGAATATGTTAAGTTCTTAAATAAGAATAAGACACCAATTCATGAAGAAATAATTCATTTACAAGGTGAAGAAGCAGGAATTATGTTTGAAGTTGCTATGCAATATAATTCAGGATATACAGACAATATTTATTCATTTGTAAATAATATAAATACACATGATGGTGGTACACATGAAGAAGGTGTTAGAAGAGCCTTAACTAGAATTATTAATAATTATGCTAGAAAAAATAACTTCTTAAAGGATAAAGATGCTGCATTAACAGGTGATGATGTTAAAGAAGGATTAACAATGATAATATCTTGTAAACATCCAAATCCACAATTTGAAGGTCAAACAAAAGGTAGACTTGGTAATTCAGAAGTTAGAAAAATAGCAGATAATGTTTTTGCAGAAGGTTTTGAAAGATTCTTAATGGAAAATCCAGAAGAAGCAAAGATAATTGTTGATAAAACAATGACTGCTGCAAGGGCAAGAGTAGCAGCTAAAAAAGCAAGAGAATTAACTCGTAGAAAAAGTGATTTAGATGTAGTTAATTTCGGTGGAAAACTTGTTGATTGTAAAGAAAAAGATCCATCTGTTTGTGAAATTTTCCTAGTAGAGGGGGATTCGGCTGGAGGATCAGCTTTAAAAGGTAGAAATTCAATGACACAGGCAATACTTCCACTTAGAGGAAAAATATTAAATGTTGAAAAAGCAAGATTAGATAGAGCGTTATCAAATGAAGAAATTAGAACAATAATAACTGCATTTGGTACTGGTATTGGTGAAGAATTTGATTTAAGTAAATTAAGATACCATAAAATAATAATAATGACTGATGCTGATGTTGATGGATCACATATTAGAGTATTATTATTAACATTATTCTATCGCTTCTTTAGACCAATTGTAGAGGCAGGACATGTATATGCTGCTCAACCTCCACTATATTCAATTACACATGGTAAAGTAAAAAAATATGTATTAAATGATGATGAAAAAGATGCATATTTAGCAACATTAAATCCAAATGTTAAACCTTTAATTCAACGTATGAAAGGTTTAGGAGAAATGGATGCAGAAGAATTAAATGAAACAACAATGGATATAAATCATAGAATTCTTAGAAGAATAACAGTAAATGATACAATAGAAGCAGATGCAGCATTCTCTAAATTAATGGGTGAAGAAGTAGAACCTAGAAGACAATTTATTGAAAATAATGCTGTATATGTACAGAATTTGGATATATAGGAGGTAAATCATGGATCATAGTAGAGATAGATTAGAAGAAAATAACATAGTAAGTGAAATAGAAACATCATTCTTAGAGTATTCAATGAGTGTTATTGTAGCCCGTGCATTACCTGACCTTAGAGATGGTTTAAAGCCAGTTCACAGAAGAATTTTATGGTCAATGTATGAATCAGGTTATACACCAGATAAACCTCATAAAAAATCGGCACGTATTGTCGGTGATGTTATGGGTAAATATCATCCGCATGGAGATTCAAGTATATATGAAGCAATGGTTCGTATGGCACAAGATTTTAGTTATAGAAATATGCTTGTTGATGGACATGGTAACTTTGGTAATATAGAAGGTTATGGGGCAGCCGCAATGCGTTATACTGAATCAAGACTTTCTAAAATTTCACTAGAATTGTTAAGAGATATTAATAAAGATACAGTAAATTTCATACCAAACTTTGATGAAACAGAAAAAGAACCTGAAATATTACCTTCAAGATTTCCAAATATTCTTGTAAATGGTACTATGGGTATTGCTGTTGGTATGGCAACAAATATTCCACCACATAACTTAGGTGAAGTAATTGATGGATGTATTGCTTATATAGATAATCCTGAAATTGATACTCTTGGATTAATGGAACATATTAAAGGACCAGATTTCCCAACAGGTGGTATTATTTTAGGAAATAGTGGTATTAAAAAGGCTTATGAAACAGGTAGAGGAACCATTACTATAAGAAGTAGGGCAAGAATTGAAGAAGAAAATGGTAAACATTATATAATTATTGATGAAGTTCCTTATGGTGTTAATACAATGGAACTTAAAAATAAGGTTGCAGAACTTGTCCACAATAAAACTATAGAAGGTATAGCAGATTACCATACAGATTTAAAAAATGGTGTAAAAATAACTATTACACTTAAAAAAGATGCAAATGCACAAGTTGTGTTAAATAATTTATATAAACATACACAATTTCAAACTAATTTCGGAATAATATTCTTAATGTTAGATAAAGGTGTTCCAAAAACACTAGGATTAAAAGATATTATTTCAAAATATATTGAATATCAAAAAGAAGTAATTATAAGAAGAACAAAATTTGACTTAGATAAAGCAGAAAAAAGAGTTCATATATTAGAAGGTTTAAAAATTGCACTTGATCATATTGATGAAGTAATTAAATTAATTAGAGGCTCTAAATCAGATGAAGAAGCAAAGGCTGGTTTAATGAGTAAATTTGGTTTAAGTGAAATTCAATCAGATGCAATTCTAGAAATGAAGTTAAGAAGATTAACAGGATTAGAAAGAGATAAAATTGAGAACGAATTAAATGATTTATTAGAAAAAATTAAAGATTTGAAAGCAATTTTAGCGTCAGACGAACGAATTTTCGGTATAATTAAATCAGAATTATTAGAAATTAAAGATAAATATGCTGACGAAAGAAGAACAAGTATTGATATGACAGCTATTGATTATATAGAAGATGAATCATTAATACCTGTAGAAGATATAATTGTTACATTAACGAACAAAGGTTACATAAAAAGACTTACTACAGACACTTATAAAGTACAAAATAAAGGTGGTGTAGGAGTTAAAGGTATGTCTACTAATGAAGAAGATTTCGTTGAAAAGATGGTAACAGTTAAGACTCATGATTATATATTATTCTTCTCAAATAAAGGAAAAGTATATAAAATAAAGGGTTACGAGATACCAGAATTTAGTAGACAAGCAAAAGGACTACCAATAATTAACTTATTACCAATTGAAAAAGATGAAAAAATTAATTCAATATTAAGTATTTCAAAAGATGATAATAGTGATTATATTACATTTGTTACTAGAAAAGGATTAGTAAAGAGAACAAATATTGAAGAATTTGATTCAATTAGAAAAAGTGGTAAAATCGCAATTACATTAAAAGAAGATGATGAACTATTGTTTGTTACAAAAACTGATGGTAACAATGAAATAGTTATTGGTTCATCAAATGGAAGATTAGTTAGATTTAATGAAAATGAAATAAGAGTTATGGGTAGAACTGCAAGTGGTGTTAAAGGTATTGAAATACCAGAAGATGCTATTTGTGTAAGTGCTGAAAAGGTTGATCCAACAAGCGATATATTAATTATTACAGAAAATGGTTACGGAAAACGTACAAATATTGAAGAATATCGTTTAACTCATAGAGGTAGTAAAGGTGTTAAAGCATTAAATGTTACAGAAAAGAATGGTAATTTAGCTGCTGTTAAGAACGTAAATGATGATGAAGAGTTAATGATTATTACAAATAGCGGAATTATTATTAAAATACCTATGAATCAAGTATCTAAAATGAGTAGGGTAACACAAGGTGTTAGATTAATTAACTTAAAAGAAAATCAAAAAGTTACAACAATTGCTACTACTAAAGAAGAATTAGAAGGATCAGAAAACGAAGAAGAAACTACTGAATAATAGTTTCTTTTTTGTTTAAAAATATTTCCCGGGAAATATTTTACGAACAGAACACGAACAAAATATATAAAAAAACGTATTTTTTATAAATTTATTGACAAAAAAACATATATAATGTATATTTTAATTGCACAACGGAAATATTGGAACCAGGTCAGGATAGAAATATAGCAGCCTTAACATTCCCTTTTCGTGTGTGCTTTTTTTTGGAGGAAAATATGGAAAATATCATATTTGATGAATTAAAAAAATTAACTAATAAAGCTATAGAAGAAAATGAAGTGCCAATTGCAGCAATAATAGTAAAAAATAACATTATAGTCGGACGAGGATATAATAAAGTAGAACAAACTCAAAATTTTATGAATCATGCAGAAATAATTGCAATAAATGAAGCACAGCAAAATTTAAATAATTGGAGATTAAATGATTGCAAAATGTATGTAACATTAGAACCATGTTCAATGTGTAAAGAAATAATTAAAAAAAGTAGAATTAGCGACGTTTACTATTTATCTAAACAAAATGAAGAACAAAAAGATGCAATTAATAACTATGAATATATAGAGAAAAAATACTTTTCAGATTTATTAACAACATTTTTTAAAGAAAAAAGAAGAAAATATTTAATATGTTTCACGTGAAACATAGTACTTTTAATATTAAATAGAAAAAAATAAAAACAATGTTCCACGTGAAACATTACTTTCATAGATGGTACAAAAACAAAAACAATGTTCCACGTGAAACATTAAAAAATAATTTGATTTAAGTATAAAAAACATTTAAAAAAATAATCAAAAATGGTATACTTATAAAGAAGTTTATAAAGGAGGTATGTATGTTATATCAAGCATTATATAGAAAATATAGACCAAAGACATTTAATGATGTAGCTGGTCAAGAAGTAATAGTAAAAACATTAAAAAATATAATAAAAAACAATAAATTAACACATGCATATTTATTTATAGGACCAAGGGGAACGGGTAAAACAAGTATTGCAAAGATATTTGCAAAAACAATTAATTGTGAAAATTCTAAAGATGGAATATCATGCGAGAATTGTGATATATGTATTAGTAATAATAATAACGAAAATATAGATGTAATTGAAATGGATGCTGCATCAAATAATGGAGTAGATGAAATAAGAGAAATAAAAAATCATGTAACATTATTGCCTACAATGTCAAAATATAAAGTATATATAATTGATGAGGTACATATGCTTACAACAGGAGCTTTTAATGCATTATTAAAAACATTAGAAGAACCACCAAAACATGTAATATTTATTCTTGCAACAACTGAACCACATAAAATACCACTTACAATAATTTCAAGGTGCCAGTCATTTGAATTTAAACCGATACCTAAAAGTGTAATGACTCAAAAATTAAAATATATATGTGAAGAAGAAAAAATAAATGTTACCGATGATGCACTTGATTTAATTGCTATAGATTCAAATGGCGGAATGAGAGATGCTATTGGACTTTTAGATCAACTTAATGCATATACTAATGGTGATATAAAAAAAGATGATGTTGTTTTATTAAGTGGAAGAATGTCTGATAAAGAAATTTATAATTTATTTGAACAAATATGTAATGATAATATAAAAGAATGTTTTGATGAAATAGAAAAATTTGATGGTATGGGTAAAAATTTTGTATATATCTGTGAAGATATAATTAAGTATCTAAGAGATTCTTATTTGAAACTTCAAATAGGTGAAACAACAGATATAATGAAGATTTTACCTGATGATAAAATAATTGATATTATAATGATGTTCAATAGTGCTATATCAGATATGAAAAATGCAAAAGATAAAAAAATCTTCTTTGATTTAACTATAATAAAAATATTGAATATATTAAATAAACAAACGAATGTTCGTAATAAAAAAACAGAGTCTATGGAAGTATCTAAGCCAAAGATAGAAGAAAATACTAATGTTACTAAAGATAAAACTTCTATGAATAAAGAAGAGAACGATACAAATTTAGAAATTTATAGTGAATTAATGAATATTAGATTAAATAATATTTTGTCAAAAGCAGATAAAATGTCTTTAAGTAATTATTCAAACACAATAAAAAATTTAGAAAATGATATAACTAATTTAGATCATTTAAAAGTTATAAATATATTATCTGATTGCAATTTAAAAGCCGGTTCAACAGATGGTATGGTATTAACAACTGATAATAATAATATGCTTAAAGAATTATATGAAAATCTATTTGATATCGAAGATACAATATCTTCAGTATTAAATAAAAAGATAAAAATTTGTTTTTTGAATAATGATTATTGGCTTAAAGAAAGAGTAAAATATATAGAAAAAATTAAAAATAAAGAAGAAATTGAAGAACTAGATGAAAATGCAGTTCTAAATAAAATATCTTCAAAATCGAAGCAAAAAGAAGAAAATGAATTTGAAGATTTAATTGAGATAGGAGAAATATAATTATGAATATGAATATGATAATGCAACAAGCACAAAAAATGCAAAGAGATATAAAAAATGCTCAAGAAGAAGTAGAAAAACAAACATTTACTGCTAAACAACCATTAGTAGAAGTAGAAGTAAATGGTAAAAAACAAATAACAAAAATAGAAATAAATAAAGATATACAAAGTGATGAAATAGAGATGTTAGAAGATATGATATTACTTGCTACAAATGAGGCCATAGAAAAAGCAACAAAAGAATTAGAGAAAAAATTAGGTAAATTTGGTCAAGGATTATCAGGTTTATTGTAAAATGAAATATCCAAAAACATTAGAACAATTGATAGAATGTTTTAAATTGTTACCGGGAATAGGTGAAAAAAATGCAGAAAGATTATCTTTTTCATTATTAAAAATAGATGATGAGCAATTAAATAGTTTTTCAGATGCAATAAAAAATGTAAAAAATAATATTAAAAAATGTGTAGTATGTAATAATTTAACTGAAGATAATGATAAATGTATAATATGCCAAGATACAAGTAGAAATAAAGATGTTTTATGTGTTGTTGAAAATACAAAAAATTTAATACTGTTTGAAAAAGCAGGTGTATTTAATGGTTATTATCATGTACTTGAAGGATTGATTTCTCCACTAGAAGGAGTAAATCCAGAAGATATAAAAATTAATCAATTAATAAATAGAATAAAAGATGAAAATATAAAAGAAGTAATTCTTGCTCTAACTCCAAGTATAGAAGGTGATACAACATCACTTTATATTTTAAAAATGCTTGAAGGACTTAATGTATCTGTAACTAAGATAGCCTCTGGTATACCAATGGGAGCAGATATGGAATATATGGATCCAATAACAATAGCAAAAGCAATGGAAGGAAGAAATAAAATTTCATAAATATTAGTTATCCACATAAATTTATAATGAGGTGGACAAGTAATGTTTAAATTCTTAATAAAAATATTAAAAAAAGTAGTAATAAGTATTATGTTTTTATATGGTTATAATTTAATAATGCAATCTTTTAATTTAAATATACCAATTAATATAATAACAGTATTAATACTTAGTTTATTTGATACAACAGGCTTTTTGGGTCTTGTTGGATTTTATCTATTAAATTTTAGGTAGAATAGAGGTGGTAAATATGCTTGAAAAATATATGGATGAACAACGTGTAGTAACAACTCTTTTAAAAAAGAGTATACAAAGCAACAAAATAGTACAAGCATATTTATTTTATTCTGATGATATAGATTATATATATAAGTATGCTAAGGATTTTAGTAAAGAGATAATTGCTAAAGATTTAGATACTAAAGATAATATATGTAAAAAAATAGATGAAGATATTTATTCTGAATTAAAGATAGTAGAGCCTATTTCAAATAATATAAAAAAAGAACAATTAATAGATTTACAAAAAGAAGTACAAAACAAGCCTGTAGAAGGTAATAAAATAGTATATATTATTAAAAACTGTGAAAAACTAACTGCGGCATCTTCTAATAGCATTTTGAAATTTTTAGAAGAACCTGCAGATGATATAGTCGCAATTTTACTTACTGATAATATAAGTTATGTATTACCTACAATAAAGTCTAGGTGTCAGGTTATTAATTTTAATAGAATAAAAAAAGACAAAAATGAAAACACATATGATTTATTTTATAATCTTTTAATTTTTGATAACTCTGATCCTGATGATATGAACAAAAAAATAGATGTTGCGGTAAATTTTATAGAAAATATAGAAACTAAGGGAATAAATGAATTTATTTACATAAAAAATATATGGGATGTTATAAAAAATCAACAAGAATATAATATTTTTGTTTCAATAATGATATATTTTTATATGGATGTATTGTATTCAAAAATAGGAAAAGAAATCAAATATATGTATAATTTTACAGATATAGTTGATTTAGTTAAATCAAAAAATACATTAAATGATATAATAAATAAGATATATGTCTTAGAACAAGCAAAATTAGAAGGAACAAACAATGTTAATAATAAATTGTTATTAGATAAAATAATAATCGAACTAGGTGGTGAAAAGCATGAGTAATGATTCAGTAAACATAGTAGGTGTAGAATTTAAAAAATATGGAAAAAAATATTTTTTCAACTGCAATAATCTTAAATTAAAGAAGAATTTAACTGTAATTGTTGAAACAGAAAGAGGTTTACAATTTGGTACTGTTAAAACTGATATAATAAATATGGACAGAAAAAGTATTAGTTTTCCACTAAAAAACGTTATTCGTATTTCCACTAAAAAAGATTATACAGAACATTTAAATAATATAAAAGATGCTAAAAAAGCTTTTTATAAATGTAATGAACTTATAAAAAAATATAATTTAGATATGAAATTAGTTGATGTAAGTTATACTTTTGAAAGAACTCAATTATTTTTTACTTTTACTTCCACTGATAGAGTAGATTTTAGGGAACTTGCAAAAGAACTTGCAAAAATATATAAAGTTAGAATAGAATTGAGGCAGATTGGTCCAAGAGATAAAGCAAAAGAAATTGGTGGACTTGGTCCTTGTGGTCTTCCTATGTGCTGCTCAAGGTATTTATATACATTTGATAATATAACTATTAATATGGCAAAAAATCAAAATATAGCTTTGAATCCAAGCAAAATAAATGGTTCTTGTAATAGATTATTATGCTGTTTATCATATGAAGATGATACTTATACTGAATTAAAAAAAGAATTACCAAGTGTTGGACAAGTAGTTAAATATGAAGAAAAAGAAGGAAAAGTTATTTCTGTAGATGTTATAAGTAAAACATACAAAATAGAAACAAAAGAAAAGGAAATAATAGAAATAAAATAATATGGAAGAAATAAACAGATTATTAAATTATAAAGATTTAAAGATTGTTCAAAATACAGATTGGTTTAAATTTTCTATTGATTCAGTTCTTTTAAGTAATTTTGTAAAAATAACAAAGAATACCACTAATATAATTGATTTTTGTACAGGAAATGCTCCTATACCACTTATTTTAAGTACAAAAACAAGAGCAAAGATAACAGGAGTAGAAATTCAAAAAGATGTTTATAATCTTGCTAAAAAATCAATCAAAATAAATAATTTACAGGATAGAATAGAAATATTAAATATGGATGTAAAAGATATTGCACAAAAATACGAATCAGATTCATTTGATTTAATTACATGCAATCCACCATATTTTAAATTAAAAGAATCATCCATTATAAATGATAATGATATAAAATCAGTTGCAAGACATGAAATATATATAAATTTAGATGATATTTTCAAAGTAGCTAGAAAAATTCTTAAAAATAATGGTACAATAGCGATTGTTCATAGAACTGATAGATTAATTGATATAATAGATTGTATGAAAAAAAATAATATAGAACCTAAAAGATTACAGTTAGTATATCCAAAGTTTAATAAAGAGTCTAACATTGTTTTAATAGAAGGTGCAAAAAATGGTAAATCATCCTTAAAAGTGTTACCACCAATCTATGTTCACGACGAAGATGGAAATTATTTAGAAGAAATTAAGAAAATGTTTGAGGAGGAATAGATATGAGTCAAAAAAGTTATAATAATTCTGCAAGTTTATATCTTGTTCCTACACCAATTGGAAACTTAGATGATATTACATTGAGATCTATAAATGTACTTAAAAAAGCGGATGTTATTTTTTCTGAAGATACTAGAGAAACTAAAAAATTATTAAATGAACTTGATATAAATAAGAAATTAATTTCTTGTCATAAATTCAATGAGGATAAAGTTTATGAAAAAGTACTTGAATATTTAAAAGATGGAAATATGGTTGCATTAGTATCTGATAGGGGGACTCCTGCAATAAGTGATCCAGGTTATGTAGCAGCGTATCATGCAATAAAAGAAGGATATAATGTTATTGGTCTTCCTGGTGCAACTGCATTTGTACCAGCTTTAATTATGTCAGGAATAAATCCTAATAAATTCTTGTTTTATGGATTTTTGGATAGTAAGAAATCTCAAAAAAAGAAAGAATTAGAAGAATTAAAAAGTATAAAATATACAATAATTTTTTATGAATCACCATATAGAGTTATAGAAACATTATTATTAATAAAAGAAATAATGGGTAATAGAAATATATCTGTTTCACGTGAAATAAGTAAAAAATATGAAGAAATTTATAGAGGAACTATAGACGATGTATTAAGTGAGTTAGTAGAACCAAAAGGCGAATTTGTAATTATTGTGGAAGGAAATAAAGAAGAAAAATCATATGATAATATTGATATTCTTTCTCATGTAAAAGCGCTAGTTTTAGATGGAATAAGTGAAAAAGAGGCAATAAAGACAGTCGCAAAATTGCATAATTTAGAAAAAAATGAAGTTTATATGAAGTATCATGGAGGTAAATAATGAAATTAGTAGTAGGTCTTGGAAATCCAGGTAAGGAATATAAAAATACTAGACATAATGTTGGATTTGATGTTATTGATTTATATTTACAAAAAAACAATATAAACTCTATGAAAGAAAAGTTTCAAGGTTTATATGCTGAAACTAATATAAATGGAGAAAAGGTTATTTTTCTAGAGCCACAAAAATATATGAATCTATCAGGTGAAGTAGTTAAAAAGTATGTTGATTTTTTTAAAATTTCAAGTAATGATATACTTGTAATACACGATGATTTAGATCAAAATGTAGGAAAAATTAAATTGAAACAAAACAGTTCTTCTGGTGGCCATAATGGAATAAAAGATATAGAAAAAAATTTAGGTACTAAAGAATACAAAAGATTAAAAATAGGTATTTCAAATGATAAAAAAATGGATACAAAAGATTTTGTTTTAGGTAAGTTTTCAAAAGAAGAAAGAAAATTAATCGATGAAGCAATAGAGATAAGTACTAGCATTATAGATGATTATTTTATTATGGATTTTAATCAGTTAATGAATAAATATAACTAGTAAAGAGATGATTATATGAATAGATTTGAAGAAAAATTAAAAATAGATAACATAGATAATATATCTATAACAGGATTAACTAATCAGTTAATTTCTTTTTGCGTTAATGGTATTTTTGAAGATTATAATAGAAATATTATTATAGTAACAAATTCTTTATATGAAGCAAATATGATGTATTCTTCTTTATCTAAGTTAAATGATACTACATATTTATTTCCAATGGATGATTTTTTGACAAGTGAGGCTCTAGCTATATCACCAGAGTTAAAATCAATAAGATTGAATACATTAAATTCACTATCTAAAAATGAAAAATCTATTGTGATTACCAATCTTATGGGATATTTAAGATATTTGCCAACAAAGTCTTTATGGAGAAAAAGTGAAATAATTATTAAAAAAGGTATGGAAATAAATAAAGATAATTTATGCACTAATTTGATTAACATAGGTTATTTAACAGAGACAACAGTAACAAAAACAGGTGAAATAGCAAATAGAGGCTTTATTTTGGATGTTTATCCACCTAATTTAGATAACCCTATAAGAATAGAATTTTGGGGTGACGAAATAGATTCTATTAGATATTTTGATATTGATTCACAAAGGTCTTTAGGCGATATAGATGAAGTAAATTTAACACCATTTTCAGAATTTATAAATGAAAAAAATGTAAATGAAATAGAGGAAAAACAAAAATTTTTACCATATGTTGTTAATGAAGTATCTTCAATAATAGACTATTTAGATAATGTAGTTACTATTTATAAAGACTATAATCAAATAATTAACTCGTATAAGAGTTTAAGAGAAGAAATTTTCAATTACGATGTAGAGAAAAAAGAAAATTATAATACAAACTATATGCATGATATTTATGATTTAGAAAAACCAAATGATAATATATATTTAATGACTGTTGATAATATATTGCAAGGAATAAATATAAATAAGAATTATAATTTTTCATCAAGGATAGTTGATAATTTTTATTCAGATTTTACTAGATTAAATGATTATTTAAGTATTAATCTTTTAAGAAAGAAAAAGATAATAGTAACTTTTTCAAATAAACAAAAACTTGAAAATATATCTAAATTTTTAACAGTTAATTATGTTATAACAGATTTATCTAAAATATATTCAGATAATGTAAATTTAGTTGTTATGGATTTAGATCAAGGATTTGAATTTGATGATTATATAGTTATTACAGAAAATGAAGTTTTTAAAACTAGAGATAAAAATGTTAATTATAAAAATAAATTTAAATACGGTACTAAGTTAAAAAGTATTGATAACTTAAATGTTGGTGACTATGTAGTTCATTCTAATCATGGTATTGGAATATATACAGGAATAAGAACACTTACTAAAAATGGTAATAAAAAAGATTATTTGGAGGTCTCTTATAAAGATAATGATAAATTATATATTCCTGTGGAAAAAATAGAATTAATTACTAAATATTCATCTAATGAAGGTGCAGTACCAAAAATAAATAAATTAGGTGGTACTGAATGGGCTAAAACCAAATTAAGAGTAAAAAGCAAAATAAAAGATATAGCAGAAAAATTACTTAAATTATCCGCAGAAAGAAAAATGAGACCTGGTTTTGCATTTATGAAAGATGATGAAGAACAACAAAAGTTTGAATCAGAATTTAAATTCAAACCAACTACTGATCAATATATTGCAATAAGTAAAATAAAAGATGATATGGAAAAAAGAACTCCTATGGATATGCTTTTATGTGGTGATGTTGGTTATGGAAAAACAGAGGTTGCCTTTAGAGCAATATTTAAAGCAATAAATAGTGGAAAACAAGTCGCATATTTATGCCCAACTACAATCTTGTCAAATCAACAATATAAAAATGCTATAGATAGATTTGGTCATTTTGGAGTTAATATTGCATTATTAAATAGATTTACAAGTCATAAAGAAAGTAAAGAAATAATAAAAAAATTAAGTGAAGGTAAGATAGATTTACTTTTTGGAACTCATAGAATATTAAGTGATGATATAAAATTTAAGGATTTAGGTTTGCTTGTAATAGATGAAGAACAACGTTTTGGAGTTGCTCATAAAGAAAAAATAAAACAATATAAAAGTAGTATAGATATATTAACTTTAAGTGCAACACCTATACCTAGAACTCTTCAAATGTCACTTGTAGGAATAAGAAACTTAGCATTAATAGAAACTCCTCCGGTAGATAGATACCCAATTCAAACATATGTAGTTGAAGAAAGCAATCAATTAGTAAGAGAAGCAATTTATAAAGAAATGTCTAGAGGAGGACAAGTATTTATATTATTTAATAGTGTAGAACATATAGAAGAGAAATTAAGTGAAATAAGTAAACTTGTTCCAGAAGCAAAAATAAGATTTGCTCATGGTAAAATGACAAAAAACCAAATAGAAGATACAATGATGAGTTTTATAAATAACGAATTTGATATATTATTATGTACTACAATTATAGAAACAGGAATAGATATACCAAATGTTAATACTCTTATAATATATAATGCAGATAGATTTGGATTAAGTCAGTTATATCAGATAAGAGGAAGAGTTGGAAGAAGTAATAAAATTGCATATGCGTATTTAATGTATTCTAAAAATAAAGTTTTAAATGATATTGCGGTTAAGAGATTAAATGCAATAAAAGAATTTACAGAACTTGGCTCTGGTTTTCAAATAGCTATGAGAGATTTATCAATAAGAGGTGCAGGAGATATTTTAGGAAGTGAGCAAGCAGGATTTATTGATACTGTAGGGTATGAATTATATGTAAAGATGTTAAATGATGAAGTAAATCATTTAAAAGGAATAAAAACAAAAGAAGAAATAAAAGAAGAAGAACGATCTTTATTAGAAGTAGAAACCCACATTAAAGACAATTATGTAAAAGAAGATTCTCTAAAAATAGAAATTCATAAAAAGATAAATGAAATAGACTCAAAAGAAAAATTAGAAAGTGTAAAAAAAGAACTTGAAGATAGATTTGGTCATATAGATAATGAACTTGAAATTTATATGTATGAGATTTGGTTTGAAAAACTTGCAAAAGAATATAATGTTTATAAAGTAAATAAGACAAATTTATTTATAGAATTAGTATTTGATAAAGGTATTCAAGATAAAATAGATATACAAAAGTTATTTATACTTGCAAATGATATAACATTTAATTTTAAATTCAGTTATATTGATGATAGGTTAAAAATAAAATTGATGTTAAATAATTTAGAAAAACATTATATATATTATTTAACAGAATTATTATCACAATTTTCTAATATAATAGTATAAAAATCCACTTTCTTTCAAACAATATTATTAGTGTGAAAGGAAGAAATATATGAAGTCAACAGGAATAATACGAAGAATTGATGATTTAGGTAGAGTTGTAATACCAAAAGAAATAAGAAAAAATCTTAATATAAAAGAAAATGATTCACTTGAAATATTCATTGATGGTGAAAATATAATATTAAAAAAATATTCTAATTTAAGTAAAGTAGAAAAATTATTTAATAAGTACATAAATATTTTAAATGAGATAACAAGTAATAGTGTAATTATAACTGATAGAGAAAAAGTACTTGCGACAACTAAAAAAGAAGAAAAATTAATTGGAAAAGAAATAAGTGCTTATTTAGATAATATTTTAGAAAGTAGGAATAAAGTATTATCTAATGATAATAGGGGTCTTGAAATAACAAAAGGTAATATATTAGAAGGAAACTATTATATATTACCAATGATAGTAAATAGTGATATAAATGGTTTGATAATAATAATATCAAACAATGAGATAAGCGATTTATCTAAAGTGGGTCTAGAAATTATTAACAAAATAATAATAAGTTCAATGGAGTAATTAAATTGAAAAAGAGTCTAACATGTGGTATTATATAGTCATATGTTAGATTTTTTTATGAGGAGGTAAAGTATGAAAAAAATTAGAGGATTTGAGGTAGCGAAAGGATGGGAAGGTAAAAATATAAATTTACCAATACGAAAGACAGCAAAAAGTGCAGGGTATGATGTAGAAGCAGCAGAAGACACAATTATCCCTGTATTTGAGAATGGGTGTAAACCAACTCTTATACATACAGGTTTAAAAGCATATTGTCAAGACGATGAATGGTATATGCTTGCCAATCGTTCTAGTAATCCAGGTAAGAAAAAATTGGTATTAGCAAATGGTATTGGAGTAATAGATGCAGACTATTATTGTAATCCTGATAATGATGGAGAGTTTTTGTTTGCATATTATAATATAGGTACAGAAGATTTACAAATCAAAAAGGGTGAAATAATAGGACAAGTTGTATTTCAAAAGTTTTTAGTAGTAGACAATGATAATGCAACTGGAGAGAGAACTGGAGGATTCGGTTCAACTGGAAAGGGTGAATAACTTTGAAAAAAACATTTTATATAACAACACCAATATATTATCCTAGTGGTAAGTTCCATATAGGTACAGCATATTGTACAACTTTAGTTGATTCTATAAAGAGATATAAAGAATTAAGAGGCTATGATGCATATATGCTTACAGGTCTTGATGAACATGGTCAAAAAATTCAAACAAAGGCAGAAGAAAATAATGTTTCTCCACAAGAATTTGTAGATGATATGGCTAAGAAAGCAAAAGATTTATGGAAATTAATGGATATTAGTTATGATGATTTTATAAGAACAACAGATGAAAGACATGTAAAATCAGTTACTAAAATTGTTGAAAAATTCTTAGAAAATGGTGATATTTACAAGGGAATGTATGAAGATTGGTATTGTATGCCTTGTGAAAACTATTTTACTGAAACACAACTTGTAGATGGTAAATGTCCTGATTGTGGTAGAGAAGTTAAAAAGATGAAAGAAGAATCATATTTCTTTAATATGAAAAAATATCAAAAATGGATTGAAGAATTTTATAAAGAAAATCCTGATTTTATTGAGCCAGAATCTAGAAAAAATGAAATATTCAAAAACTTTATAAATCCAGGGCTTGAAGATTTATGTATAAGCCGTGCAACATTTGATTGGGGAATACCATTACCTAATGATCCTAAACATGTACTTTATGTTTGGCTTGATGCACTTACAAATTATATAACTGCTTTAGGTTATATGTCAGATGATGATACTTTGTTTAAAAAATATTGGCCAGCTGACTTACATGTTGTTGGTAAAGAAATTATTAGATTCCATGGTATATACTGGCCTATATTCTTACATGCATTAGGTCTTGAAATGCCAAAGAAGATATATGCACATAGCTGGATTGTAATGAAAGATGGTAAAATGAGTAAATCGGTTGGAAACGTAATATATCCAGAAACACTTATTAATAGATATGGGTTAGATGCAACTAAATATTATTTACTAAGACTAATGAGTTTTGATAAAGATTCTATGTTTACACCAGATGACTTTGTAGAAAGATATAATTCTGATTTAGCAAATGATTTAGGTAATTTATTAAATAGAACAATTGGAATGATGAATAAATATTTTGATGGCTATATTCCAAATATAACTAAACATACAGAGTTTGATGCATCATTTGAAGAATATGTTAATGATAAAATAAATAATTTTGCAGAATGTATGGATACATATCATGTAAGCAATGCATTAATAGAATTATGGAATATAATATCTAGAACAAATAAGTATATTGATGAAACTGCACCTTGGGTACTTTCAAAAGAAGAAAATACTGATGAACTTAAAACAGTTATGTATTATTTAACAGAATCATTAAGAAAAATTGCAATATTATTAAAACCATTTATGAAAAACACATCAGAAAGTATATTATCTCAGTTAAATATAAATGATATTGATAATTCTTGGGATACACTTTTAAATTACAATAACTTTAAAGAAGAAACAAAAGTAATAGAAAAAGGTGAACCATTATTCGTTAGACTAGATAAAGAAGAGGAAATAGAATATATTAAAGAACAAATGAAAAAATAAAGACAAAATAATTGTCTTTTTTTGTCGAATGTATTACTAATAAAAAAGTATGTGTTATAATACAAATCGCGGAGTAAAAAAGGGAGAGCAAAATATGAAATTTAATGAAAAAACAAGAAAGGTATTGTTTGTCATATTTTATACTTTAATTACGATTTTATTAGTTTTGAATACAATTAAAAGTAGATTATTAGTAGATATGGTTTATTCATTAATATTTATAATTTTATATTTAAAATATTTATATAAACTAGCAATAAATTAGAAAATTATATCATTTCGTGATATAATTTTTTTGGTGAAGAAAAATGATGATTGATACACATGCACATACATATATGATAGAAGATGAGAATGCTATAGATATACTAAAAGAATGTGAAAAACAAAATATACTAGTTATTTTAAATGGTGTAGATAAAAAGAGTAATTTAGAAGTATTAGAATTATCTAAAAGATTTAAAAATGTATATGCGTCTATAGGCTATGAATATTCAAATGCAGATAAATATAATCAAAAAGATTTAGTTTTATTAGAAGAACAAATAAAGAATAATAAAGTAGTTGCAATAGGAGAAATAGGTATTGATTATCATTATACTAAAGATAATAAAGAAACACAGAAAGAGTTATTTAGAAAACAATTAGATTTAGCGGAAAAATATAATTTACCAGTAATTGTACATAGTAGAGATGCAGTGCAAGATGTATATGATGAATTAAAAAATAGAAACTTAAAAGGAAGTATTCATTGTTATTCTGGAAGCAAAGAAATGGCAAAAGAATTTGTTAAATTAGGATTTTATATAGGTGTTGATGGCCCAATTACTTTTAAGAATAATAAAAAACAAAAGGACGTAATAAAAAATATAGATATAAATCATATATTAACAGAAACAGATTCTCCATATTTGTCACCAGAACCAAATAGAGGTCAAAAAAATAGTCCATTAAATTTAAAATATATAGTTAAAGTTTTAGCAGAAGAGTTAAATATTTCTGAAAATGAAATGCAAAAAATAACTCTAGAAAATGCTAAAAGATTATTTGACTTAGATATATAATATATGCTAGAATTGAATTAAATAATGAGGTGCAGTAATGAGATTTAAAATGGTAAAAGTAAGAAAAAGAATAAAAGTTATTATATTAATTACATTAATTTTATGCATTTGTCTTATTGCGGCCTTATATATAAATCATACTGAGGAAGAAAAAGCTCAGATTTTAAAGAAAACAAAAGAAAGAAAAGAAATTTCTTTAATAGTAAATAGAATTTCTGAAAACGGAACAAATAGTAAAGAAGTAGAAGCAATTGCTAATAGATTAAATGAAGTTTTTGAGTATAAACTTGCAAATCAAGGAATGCTTTATGCATCATATTGTACTGAGAAAGGTGTAGATCCATATTTAGCTGCGGCTATATCTATTCATGAGTCTTATAGAGGTGCAAGTGAAGAAATAACTAATTATAATAATGTAGGTGGTATGAGATACGGTGGTAAACCTATGAAATTTGATACAATAGAAGCAGGAATAATTAAATATATTGATAATTTAGCAGATAACTATGTATCAAAAGGATTAGATACACCAGAAAAAATGCAAAGTAAATATGCTGGAAGTACTTCTTGGGCTAAAAATGTTAACTATTTTTATAGTAAAATAAAAGATGGAACATATAAAGCTGGACTTCCATTAAATACTAAGTATGCTGCATCAATATGGTATTAAGGTGATAAAATGAAAGATAAAGAATTATTAGACGAATATAATTTTACATTTAAAAAAAAGTTTGGACAAAACTTTTTAAAAGATCAAAACATACTAGATAAAATAGTAAATAAAAGTGAAGTAGATAAAGATACTTTAGTTATAGAAATTGGAGTGGGTGCAGCGGCATTAACAAAGACAGTCGCACCTAATGCATATAAAGTGTTAGGTTATGAAATAGATACAACTCTAAAACCAATATTAGAAGATAAATTAAAAGAATATAATAATATAGATATTATTTATGATGATTTTTTAAATAGAAATGTAAATGAAGATATAAAAAAATATAACTATAAAAAACTATATGTAATTGCTAATCTCCCATATTATATAACAACACCAATAATAACTAAATTAATAGATGATAATGTTAATGTAGATAAAATGGTTGTAATGGTTCAAAAAGAAGTAGGAGATAGATTTAATGCTAAACCAGATACTAAGAACTATAACTCATTAACTGTATTTTTAAATTATTACTTTGATATAAATAAACTTATGGATGTATCTAGAAAATGTTTTGTACCAGAACCAAATGTTGATAGTGTTATTATTGAATTAAAACGAAAAGAAACTAAATACGATGTTAAAAATGAAAAAATATTTTTTAAATTAGTAAGAGATGCATTTACTCATAAACGAAAAAATTTAAGAAATAATTTAAAAGGTTATGATTTAGAAAAAATAGAAAATGTCTTAAAAGAATATAATTTAGATTTAAATGTAAGAGCAGAACATTTAACTATAGACCAATTTATAAATATATCAAATGAACTTTAATGAAGTAATGCACTTCATTTTTTATTTTGCATAAACTAAAGTAGGTGATGATATGATAAAAGTTGGTGATATAGTATCAAGAAATAAATATAATAATGATACTTTATTTAGAGTAGAAAAAATAGAGGATGATATATATTATTTATGTGGAATAAGTATTAGACTATGTGCAGATAGTGAATTATCTGATTTGAAAAAAGAAGATTCTATAAATGAAGATAGAAGTAATGAAGAGAAATTTTTAGAAGAATTAAATAATGATAAAAAATCTTATAGAGATGATTATTTTTATATTCCAGGTAAGATACTTCATATTGATGGTGATAATGAATATTTGCAAAGATGTCTTAGATTCTATAAAAGTGCAGGTATAGTTGCATATGGTGTTTATGAAAAAGAAGAAAATTTGTATTTGAATATTTTAAAATATTTAAAAGATATTAAGCCAGATATTCTCATAATTACAGGACATGATGCATATTATAATTTGAAGGGAAATACGGAAAATCAAAAAGCATACAAAAATAGTGATAATTTTGCAAAGGCAGTGCAAATTGCTAGAAATTATGAGAAATCTTATGATAAATTAAAGATTATAGCAGGAGCATGCCAATCAAATTATGAAGAACTAATAAAAGCAGGAGCAAATTTTGCATCTAGTCCTAAAAAAGTAAATATATATGCACTAGATCCTGCAATAATTGCAATTTCTATATCAAGAACAGAAAATACTAAAGAATTAGATATAATTGATTTACTTAATAAAACTAAATGTGGAAAAGATGGGATAGGTGGAATAAAATCATATGGTAGCATGTATGTTGGTTATCCAAAATTAGGGTGAGATATGATAGAAATGATAAAAGAGGAACTAAGTAAATATAAAGATAAAGATGTTGAAATATTAATTAATGAAGGAAGAAGTAAAAAGAGAAAAGAAAAAGGTAAAATAAAAAAATTATATAATAGGACATTTATAATTGAAATAAATGGTATAAACAATTCATTTTCTTATTCAGATGTAATAACGAAGACAATAATTATGAAATTACTATAATTATTATTTTTTTTGTGTTATACTATTATCATAGGTGATGATATGAAAAGAAAAGGATTTACGCTAATAGAATTACTTGCAGTTATATTAATTATGGGTATGATTGGTACAATATCAATTAGTCTTGTTTTAAATGTATCAAATAGAGCAAAAGAAAAAGGTTATGAAAAAATGGAAGAAATAATAAAGTCTGCCGCGTATTCATATATAATGGATTATTCAAGTGAATTAAAAAAAGCAAAGAGTGCATCATGTAGTGAACCATATGAAATTAAATTACAGACACTTGTAAGTAATAATTATTTAAATAGTGAAGATTTAAAAAATCTAAAAAATAATAAAGAAATTGATATTAATGAATCATCTGTTTCTATATACTATGGACAAAATGAAATTGGTAATTGTAATGTGGATAATACTGATATAAATGATTATGATTACAGATATAGTGTAAATATTAAAGAAAAATAATTGCTAAATAGAAACAAATATTATATAATTAAGGTAACATATACTAAGGAGGAGATGAAAGTACTATGAAAGTAACATCAGTAAATGTTAAAAAAATCGAAAAAGAAAATTCAAGAATGAAAGGAATTGCTTCAATATTATTAGATGATATCATTGCTATACATGATATTAGAATTATATCTGGTGATAATGGTTTATTTGTAGCAATGCCAAGTAGAAAGACTGCTGCTGGAGATTATAGAGATATAGTTCATCCAATTTCACCAGAAGGAAGAGAAATGATTGAAAAAGCTATTTTAGCAGAGTACAATAAGGAAGAAGAAAAATAAACTTGCAACTGCAAGTTTATTTTTTTAATCTTTTAATTCAATACCATTAGCATCTGTATTAATATTACCTGTTAATATTAATATTCCTTCAATAAGTCCCCAAATGCTAGTAACAGATGCACCAATACCGCAAGTACAAAGTGTAATTAGAAGTTGTGCAATTCCTTTACCAGTATATCCAAGGTAAAAATTATGAACACCAAAACTACCTAAAAATATACCAAGTAATCCAGCTGCAACTTTAGACTTATGTTCATAGCTTACTGCTGTACTATTTATAACAGTACCAGTTACAGTTTCTGTTTTAGTTTCTTTATTAGCACATTCATCACAAATACAATCTTTATTTGTAGTTTCTTTACCACATCTTTTGCAATACATAATATTACTCCTTTCAAATACGATTTAATTATACTATATTTTAAAGAAATTTAAAAGAAAAAATAACTTCTAAAAAATTAATAAATGCATATATATTAGTAACGGGAGGATATATATGGATAAGATAAAGGAAGTAAGCACGAATTTAAGTCATTCATTTTCAGTATCAGAAAGAAAAAATATAATAATATCTGGTGTAGTAAAAATAGATAGTTTTGATAACGAAGAATTTTTAATAGAAACTGTACAAGGGTATATGAATATAAAAGGAGAAAATTTAGAAGTAGTGAAACTTGATACATATCAAGGTAATGTTACTATAAAAGGAAGAATAGATGCATTAAGTTATATAGATGAAAATTCTAAGAAAGAGTCCTCTGTATTTACAAAATTATTTAGATGATATTAATAACTCAGATTAAATCTTTAGCTTTTTCTTTTTTATATGGAATCTTTTTTGCATTTACATACAAAATAAATTATAAATACTTAATGACAGGTAATAGTATATTTAAAATAATAATTAGTTTTTTATTTGTTTTAAATCATATTCTTCTATATTTTATATTAATTTCTTTAATAAATAATGCAATTTTGCATATATATTTTTTTATTAGTTTTATACTTGGGGTATTATTTTTTAGATACTTTTTTGACAGATAGCTTACAATTATAAATTGACTAAAAAAAATAGTAATGATATACTCAAATTATAGAAGGTGGTGAGATATTTTGAAAAATACGCAAAAAACTAAAATTAAAAGAAAAATACTTTTAATATCACTTATATATATTGTAATAGGTGCGGTTTTAGTTCAAAATATTGGATCCACATCATATCAAATATATAATAAAATGAAAGAAAAAAAAGAATTTACTAATAAAATAACAGAATTAAAAGAGAAAGAAGAAGAACTAAAAGGTACAGTTACAAAACTTCAAGATCCTGATTATGTAGCAAGATATGCTAGAGAAAAATATTTATTTTCAAAAGATGGAGAAATAATAATTAGAATACCAGATTAGTATTCTTTTTTTGCTTTTTTTAGAAAATGTGTTATTATATAACCGGTGAAACAAATGGATATAAGACAAATGAATATATTATCTTTAGCATATTTAGGTGATGCGGTTTATGAACTTGAAATAAGAAAACATTTTGTTGATTTAGGTATTCAAAAAGTAAATAATCTTCAAAAAGAAGCATTAAATTATGTATCCGCAAAAATGCAAAGTAAATATATTGAATATTTATTAGATAATAACATGCTATATGAAGATGAAATAGATGTTGTAAAAAGAGGAAGAAATGCGAAGGTGTTTTCACATCCTAAAAACGTTGATATAGTTACATATAAATGGGCGACTGCATTAGAATGTTTATTTGGTTATTTATATGTAAAGAATAATATAAATAGAATAAAAGAAATAATGGATATAATAATAGGAGTGAATGTAATATGATAGTATTTGGTAAAAATGTTGCAAAAGAATTAATAAATAATAATATAAAAATAAATAAAGTTTATTTATCTAAAAACTTCGATGATAAGGGAATTTTAAATTTTATAGAGAATAATAATATTAGAAAGACTATTATGGATAAGAAAGATATGGATTACAAATATAAGGGTAATCATCAAGGAATAGTCTTAGAAATAGAAGATTATAAATATTCTAAACTTGATAGTACTTATAATGATAATTTTGTTGTAATATTAGATCATTTAGAAGATCCTCATAATTTTGGTGCTATTATTAGAACTTGTGAAGCTGCAGGAGTAAGATCAATTATAATACCGAAAGATAGAAGTGTTGAAGTTAATTCTACTGTTATGAAAGTAAGTGCTGGAGCATTAAGCAATGTAAATATTGTAGAAGTTAGTAATTTAGTAAATGCAATTAAGAAACTTAAAGATAATGGATTCTGGGTTTATGGAACAGATATGGATGATGCTGTTAATTATACTGATATTGAATATGCTGATAAAACTGCTTTTGTAATAGGTGCTGAAGGAAATGGAATAAGTAAACTAGTAAGAGAAAATTGTGATTTTATAGTAAAAATTCCGTTAATAGGAAAAATTAATAGTCTAAATGCATCAGTAGCAGCAGGAATTGTTATATATGAAGTAGTAAGACAAAGAAAATAGGAGAGATATTATGTATAAAGATCATAATGATTACGAGTTATTATATTTAGTCTCAGAAAATAATGAAGATGCAAAAGAAATATTTTTTGATAAATATAAATCTATTGTTGAGTTAAAAGCAAAAAAATTATACCCTTATGTAATGAATAAAGGGTATGAATTAAATGATTTAATTCAAGAAGGTATGATTGGTCTTAGTCAAGCTATAAATGATTATAAGGAACAAAAAAATGTACAGTTTTCTACTTTTGCTAGTATATGTATAGAAAGACAGATAATGACTTTTGTAAGAGATGTTAATAGACAAAAACATAAAATATTAAATGATTCATTATCTATAGATAGTACAATTGATAAAAAAGGTAGACCTCTTATGGAAATAGCATTTGATGAGAAAAATAGAAATCCAGAAGATAGTTTAATAGAATTAGATGAAGAAGTAGAAATGTTAGATAAAATAAAATCAGTACTTACTGATAAGGAGTATGAGGTTTTTGAATTAAGACTTCAAGGTTTTTCTTATCAAGAAATGGCTTTACTGCTTAATACTACTAGAAAATCAATAGATGGTACAATAAGTCGAATAAAAAGTAAAATATCTAATATGAATAGTATTGACTAGTTAATGTATTTGTGTTAATCTATGTTTAGAGACACAAAAGTGTTTTTTATTTTGGAATTAAGGAGATTTATATGAGAAAGATTAAAGAATTTATTTCTGATATGAAAAAAGAACTTGATAGAATTAGATGGTGTAAAGGTAAAGAATTATTAAAAAATGTTATTATTACATTAGTATTTATAGTGTTTTTTGCATTATTCTTTGTAGCATTAGAATGTATTATATCATTAATAAAAACAATTGATTTTAAAAGTATTGTAGAAAGAATAACTGATTTATTTTAGAGGTGTTAATTATGGAAGAAAAGAAATGGTATGTAGTTAATACTTATTCTGGTCATGAGAGTAAGGTAAAAGAAAAGTTAGAGATGCGTATACAATCAATGGATATGCAAGATTATATATTTAGAGTAGTTGTTCCAGAAACTACAGAAGTAGTTATAAAAGATGGAAAACAAAAAGAAATGACTAAAAAAATGTTCCCAGGTTATGTACTTGTTGAAATGATAATGACTGATGAAGCTTGGTATGTAGTAAGAAATACACCAGGTGTAACAGGATTCTTAGGTTCATCAGGTAAAGGAGCTAAACCATTCCCATTATTTGATCATGAAATAGATAAAATTCTTCAATCAATGGGTATGTCTAGAAAAGAAATTTCAGTTGATTTAAAAGTTGATGATAGAGTTAAGATAACTGATGGTCCATTTAAATTAATGGCCGGTAAAATAACTGAAATTGATCTAGAAACAGGTAAAGCAAAAGTTAGCATTGATTTATTTGGTCAAGAAACAATAGTAGAAGTAGATTTAGTTCAATTAGAATTAGATCAATAATGTCTTGATTTTTAATAAAAAAAGTGTTAATATATTCACGCAACTATGTATTTTTATATATAGATGAAAGTGGGAGGCAATATATAGACCATTTGACCACTCACGAAAAAAAATTAATAGGAGGTGTTTTTCGTGGCAAAAGAAATAGTAAAAAAGATTAAACTTCAAATTCCTGCTGGAAAAGCAACAGCTGCTCCACCCGTTGGTACAGCATTAGGACCTGCTGGAATAGCATTACCAGATTTTTGTAACAGATTTAATGATGCAACTAAAGATAAAATGGGCGATGTTTTACCAGTAGAGGTATTTGTTTATGACGACAGATCATTTGATTTTAAGGTAAAAACTCCACCTGCAGCATTCTTAATTAAGAAAGCAGCTGGTATAAAATCTGCATCAAGTAAAGGCTCAAAAGAAATTGCTGGTTCAATAACAAGAGCACAATTACAAGAAATAGCAGCAACAAAATTACCTGATTTAAATGCATATACTGTTGAAGAAGCAATGAAAATAATTGAAGGTACAGCACGAAATATGGGTGTTGAAATTAAAGATTAGGAATTTATTACATATAGGTTTTACCTATGTGGGAGGAAAATCCGTTAAAACCACAAAGGAGGTATTTTAAATGAAAAAGAAAAGCAAAAAGTATTTACAAGCTTTAGAATTAATTGAAAAAGGTAAATTATATACTAAAGAAGAAGCATGCGATTTAGTTAAAAAAACTAGTACATCAAATTTTGATGGTTCAGTTGAAGTAGCAATAAAACTTAATCTTGATACAAGAAAATCTGATCAACAATTAAGAGGAGCTATTGTATTACCTAATGGTACTGGTAAATCTAAAAAAATATTAGTTTTATCAAAAACTGACCAAGCAAAAGTAGCAAAAGAAGCTGGTGCTGATTTTGTTGGTGATGTTGATATGCTTGAAAAAATAGAAAAAGAAAACTGGCTTGATTTTGATGTTATCATTGCAACACCAGAAATGATGCCACTTTTAGGTAAACTTGGTAAAATTTTAGGCCCAAGAGGTTTAATGCCAAATCCTAAAACTGGAACAGTAACAACTGATGTTAAAAAAGCAATAGATGATATCAAAAAAGGTAGAGTTGAATATAGAACAGATACTTATGGAAATATTCATGCTATTATTGGTAAAGCATCATTTGATGTTAACAAGTTAGTTGAAAACTTAGATGCTTTTGTTGGTGTAATTATCAAATCAAAACCATCTACAGTTAAAGGTCAATACTTAAAAAGCGTTTCAGTAGCATCTACAATGGGTCCTGGAATTAAAATTGATTTAAATAGTTTTGACAAATAATAAATAATAATATATAATTAGTTTATCAAAAAGTTTTTATGTACCTAAGACAGTAAGAGCGAAAGCTTAATATTTCTTACCGAGGACAATTACTTAATACTTATTTTAAGTCTTTGTCTTTAGTACAAGGACTTTTTTGATATAAATTGATAGGAGGATGAATATGGCTAATCAAAAAATAATCGATAATAAGTCACAAGTTGTTGATGAAATTACAGAAGTTGCAAAATCAAGTGCATCATTCATATTATTCGATTACCGTGGACTAACTGCTGAAGAAACTACAGAACTTCGTAGATTACTTCGTGAAAGTGATTCTAGTTACAAAGTTTGGAAAAACACATTAACTAAAAGAGCTTTAAATAGTCTAGAATATAATCTTGATGAAGCCTTAGAAGGTCCAAGCGCAATAGCATTCTCAAGTGATGCAATTGCTCCAATCAAAGCATTAAGTAATTTTGCTAAAGAACATCCAGCTTTAGAAATTAAAGGCGGAATAGTTGATGGAAATGTTACAAGCTTAGATGAAATAAAAGCATTATCAACAATACCATCAAGAGAAGGATTACTAACTATGCTTGCTGGTGGATTAATAGGTACTGTCAGAGATTTATCAATCGCTTTAAATTTACTTAGCGAACAAAAAAGTGAATAATTAAAAAATAAAAAAATTAGGAGGAATTTAAAATGGCTAAATTAAACAAAGACGATTTTATCGCTTCATTAAAAGAAATGACAATATTAGAAATTAAAGAATTAGTAGACGCAATGAAAGAAGAATTTGGTGTAGATCCAAGTGCAGTTGCAGTAGCAGCAGCTCCTGCAGCAGCAGCTGAAGAAGGACCAACTTCAGTAACTGTTAACTTAACAAGTGCTGGAGCAACTAAAATACCTGTTATCAAAGTTATAAGAGATATCACTGGTTTAGGATTAAAAGAAGCTAAAGATATCGCTGATAATGGTGGTGCAGTAAAAGAAAACATTTCTAAAGAAGAAGCAGAAGAAATCAAAGCTAAATTAGAAGAAGCAGGAGCTTCTGTAGAAATAGCTTAAGTTTAAAACATAGAGAAATCTATGTTTTTTTCTTTATATATGATATTATATATTTGGTGAAGAGGAATGGAACATTATTTTACAAATAATAAAAACTTAAAAGAAGATATAAAAGAGATTAATGCTAAAGTAAAAGATACTGAATTTATTTTTTATACAGATAATGGTGTTTTTAATAAAAAAGGCCTTGATTATGGAACAAGAGTTTTACTTGAAAGTATAGAATTAACTGATAAAACATCGTTTTTAGATGTTGGATGCGGATGTGGACCTATTGGTATATTTATTTCAAAACAAAATAAAAATTATGCTGTGGATATGATTGATGTTAATGAAAAAGCAGTCAATTTGGTAAAAAAATCATTGTTAAAAAACAGAATAGATAATGCAAATGTATTTATTAGTGATGTGTATGAAAATATAAAAAATAAATACGATATGATAATAACTAATCCGCCAATACATGCAGGTAAAGCAAAAGTTTATGAAATAATAAAAGGAGCAGCTAATTATTTAAATGAAAATGGTGAACTTTGGATAGTAATAAGAAAAGACCAGGGAGCTAAGTCGCTTATAAAGGACATGAGTGATATATATAACTTTGAAATAATAACTAAAGATAAAGGATTTTATATAATAAAAGGTACTACTTTAAAATAAAAATATAAAAAAATTCCCAAAAGTGTGAATAAATTTGACAATTATTACATATTATGATAGTATATGGAGCCAATCAGGGGGGATTTGATTATGAAAATAAAAGTAGAAATAGAAAATGGTATTTATAATGTATCAGTATGTACAAGTGATACAGATAAAAAGGTAGGAGAGATAGTAATAGATTCAAAAAGAAATGAGTTTTGTGTATTAACTTCCAAAAATGATAAAAGAGCAAAAGAAGAGATAGAATCTTTAAGAGAATTTTTATATAATGTGATTATCAAAAAAATAGCACTTAAACCATATCCACAAATGGTTAGTGGTGAAACAAAACCATATGCTTTAACAATTATTAAAAATATTGCATTAGAGTATAATGAACCAGTTAAGGAAGAAAATTCTGAGGATTTAATGATAAAAGAAATGGTAAAAGATATTAAATTATGTGATAAAGGTTTAATGCCAGAAAATAGAGTATTAAGATAACAAAATGTTATCTTTTTATTTTTTTTAAAAATATTATAAAATTGGTTGACTTTTATTGAATATTCTGCTAACATTTTAAATTGGTACTATGTTCCCTTTTTTAGGAAGGAAACATGTTCTTTGAATATTATTGTTAGGGGTGAAGCACGTGGCTTACAAGATCAAAAAAGTATGTAAAGATCGAGAAAGAAGAGATTTCTCAAAAGTACAAAATTCATTAGAATTAAAGGATTTGCTTGCAATTCAAAAGGATTCTTATCAAGAATTTGTACAAGAAGGAATTAGAGAGGTTTTAGATGAGTTATTCCCAGTTGATAATCCATCAGGTACATTGTCACTTGAAATTGGTGATTACTCATTTGATGAACCAAGATTAACTATTAAGGAGTGTAAAGAAAGAAAATCTACTTATGCAGCTCCATTAAAAGTACAAGCTCGTTTATTCAACAACGAAACTGGAGAGGTTAAGGAACAAGAATTGTTCTTTGGAGATATGCCTATAATGACTGAAAGTGGTACATTTGTAATAAATGGTGCTGAAAGGGTTATAGTATCTCAATTAGTTCGTTCTCCTAGTGTTTATTATGGTGTAGAAATGGACAAGAATGGTAGAAATATTTTTACATCTCAAATAATACCAAATAGAGGAACTTGGTTAGAGTATAAACTAAATAGTAAAGATTGTGTTGATGTTAGAATAGACAGAAACAGAAAAGTTACTATGGCAACATTCTTAAGGGCTTTTGGATTATCAAGCAATGAAGATATGATAGAGTTATTTGGTGAAGATGAATATCTATTAAATACAATAGAAAAGGATTCTACAGCAAATACTGATGAAGCATTAATAGAAATTTATGAAAAATTAAAACCAGGTGAACCAGCAACATTAGATAGTGCTAAAAACCAATTAATTGCGCGTTTCTTTGATGCATTTAGATATGATTTATCAAAAGTTGGTAGATATAAATTTAATAAAAAATTAGATGTTTGTGATCGTTTATTCGGACAAACTCTTGCAGAAGATATCGTAGTAGATGGTAAGGTAAAATTTGAAAAAGGAACAAAAGTAACAAGAGATGTTTTAAATGAATTAAAACCTTTATTTAAAGAGGGATTAAATTTAAGACAAGTTTTAATCAATGATGAACTTGATACTTATGACAAAGTACAAGTTGTTAAAGTATTTGCTCCTAATAATTCAGACAAAGTAATAACAATAATTGGTAATGATCCTAGTATAGATGCAAAAAGATTAACTATATCTGATATATATGCATCAGTTTCATATTACCTAAATTTACTTCAAGGTATTGGTAGTGTTGATGAAATAGATCATTTATCAAATCGTCGTGTTAGACAAGTTGGAGAACTTATTCAAAATCAATTTAGAATAGGTGTAACTAGAATGGAAAGAGTTATTCGTGAAAGAATGACTACTTTAGAAGAATCAGAAGCAACTCCAAAAGCATTAATTAACATTAGACCAATAACTGCAGTTATTAAAGAATTCTTTGGTAGCAGCCAGTTATCACAATTCATGGATCAAATAAATCCAGTATCAGAATTAACTAATAAGAGACGTTTATCTGCTTTAGGACCAGGTGGATTATCAAGAGATAGAGCAGCTATGGAAGTTCGTGACGTTAATGAATCACACTATGGTAGAATTTGTCCTATTGAATCACCAGAAGGTGCTAACATAGGTCTTATTACATCTCTTGCAAGTTATGCAAAAGTTAATGAATATGGATTTATAATGACTCCATATAGACAAGTAAAAGATGGTGTTTTACAAGATCAAATAGATTATTTAACAGCAGATGAAGAACTTGATTATGTAATTAGTCAAGCAACAGTTAAAATTGAAAATAATAAGATTGTTGAAGAAGAAGTTCCATCAAGATTCCGTGGTGAAAATATACTTGCTACACCAGCAGAAGTTAATTATATAGATGTATCACCACAACAAATTATATCAGTTACAGCATCATGTATTCCATTCCTAGATCATGATATGGCTCACCGTGCACTAATGGGTGCTAACATGCAAAGACAAGCATTACCATTATTAAAACCAGAAGCTCCATATGTAGGTACTGGTGTTGAGTATATGGCTGCAAGAGATAGTGGAGCAACAATAGTTGCAAAAGCAGATGGCGTTGTAGAATATGCTGATGGTAAAAAGATAATAGTAAAAACTAAAGGTGGAAAAGATGTTTATACACTTATGAACTTTGAAGGTTCAAATGGTGCTACATGTTATCATCAAAGACCAATAGTTAAAGCTGGCGACAAAGTTGAAAGAAATATGATTATAGCAGATGGACCAAGTACTGATAAAGGTGAACTTGCACTTGGTAGAAACTTAACAGTAGCATTTATGACTTATAATGGTTATAATTACGAAGATGCTGTAATATTAAATGAAAATTTAGTAAAAGATGATGTTTATACATCAATTCATATAGAAAGTTATTCTATCCAATGTAGAGATACTAAGCTTGGACCAGAAGAAATAACTCGTGATATTCCAAATGTATCAGAAGATGCAAGAAAAAATCTTGATGCTAATGGTATTGTAAGAATTGGTACTGAAGTTCGTGAAAATGATATCTTAGTAGGTAAAGTAACTCCAAAGGGAATGGTAGAACTTACTTCAGAAGAAAAATTATTACATGCAATATTTGGTGAAAAAACAAGAGAAGTTCGTGACACATCTCTTCGTGTTCCACATGGTGCAGATGGTATTGTACATGATATTAAAGTATATACTAAGAAAGATAATGATGAACTTGCAAGTGGAGTAAGTAAAGAAATAAGAGTATACATTGCTCAAAAGAGAAAAATCCAAGTTGGTGATAAGATGGCAGGTCGTCACGGAAATAAGGGTGTTGTATCACTAGTATTACCACAAGAAGATATGCCTTATTTACCAGATGGTAGACCAGTAGATATAATGCTTAACCCATTAGGTGTTCCATCTCGTATGAACTTAGGACAGGTACTAGAACTTCATTTAGGTATGGCTGCTAAGAAACTTGGAGTATATTGTTCAACACCTGTATTTGATGGTGCTACAATGCAAGATATAGCAGACATGATGAAAGAAGCTGGACTAGATGCAGATGGTAAGACAGTATTATATAATGGTAGAACTGGTGAACCATTTGATAGTAGAGTCAGTGTTGGTGTAATGTACATGATTAAACTTGATCACATGGTTGATGATAAGTTACATGCTCGTTCAACTGGGCCATACAGTTTAGTTACACAACAACCTCTTGGTGGTAAAGCTCAATTTGGTGGACAGAGATTTGGTGAAATGGAAGTTTGGGCACTAGAAGCATATGGTGCAGCAAATATCTTACAAGAAATCTTAACTGTTAAATCAGATGATGTTGTAGGAAGAGTTAAAGTTTATGAAGCTATTGTAAAAGGTAAGAAGATTGATCAAATTGGAGTACCAGAAAGCTTTAGAGTATTAATTAAAGAATTCCAAGCATTAGGTCTTGATATATCTATGATTAATAAAGATGGAAAAGAAATTGGAATAACTGAATTAGAAGCAGAAGAAAATAAAGAAGACAATGCTCTTTCAATAGATGAAATTGAAATAAAAGATATAAAGAAAAATAATCTAGAAGATATTTTATCTGTAGATGAAGAAAATGAAGAGGAGGGTGAAGAATAATGGATGCAAGAAAATTTGAAGGATTAAAGATATCTATTGCTTCTCCCGAAAAAATTCGTGAATGGTCATATGGTGAAGTAAAAAAACCTGAAACAATAAACTATCGTACTTTAAAACCAGAAAGAGATGGTTTATACTGTGAAAAAATATTTGGACCATCTAAAGATTACGAATGTGCTTGTGGAAAATACAAGAGATTAAGATATAAAGATATAGTATGTGATAGATGTGGAGTAGAAGTTACAAAATCAAAAGTACGTCGTGAACGTATGGGACATATTGAGCTTGCAACTCCAGTATCTCACATATGGTTCTTTAAAGGTGTACCATCTCGTATTGGTTTAGTACTTGATATGTCACCTAGAGATCTAGAAGAAGTATTATACTTTGTTAGTTATGTTGTAATTAATCCAGGTAATGCTCCTTTAGAGAAAAAACAAACTTTATCTGATAAAGAATATAGAATTTATTATGAAAAATATGGAGATGGCTTTGAAGTAGGTATGGGTGCTGAAGCAATCAAAAAGTTACTTCAAGAAGTTGATTTAGATAAAGAAATAGAAGAAATCCAAAAAGAATTAGACGGTGCTCAAGAACAAAAGAGAATAAGATTAATTAAAAGACTTGAGATATTAGATTCATTTAGAGAATCAGGAAATAGACCTGAGTGGATGATACTAGATTGTATTCCAGTAATACCACCAGATTTAAGACCAATGTTACAACTAGATGGTGGTAGATTTGCAACATCTGATTTAAATGATTTATATAGACGTGTAATTAATCGTAATAATCGTTTAAAGAAATTATTAGAATTAGGTGCACCATCAATAATTGTACAAAATGAAAAACGTATGCTTCAAGAGGCAGTAGATGCTTTATTTGATAATGGTAGACGTGGTAGAAATGTAACTGGACCATCTAATAGACCATTAAAATCATTAAGTGGAATGCTTAAAGGTAAACAAGGTAGATTTAGACAAAACTTACTTGGTAAACGTGTTGACTATTCAGGACGTTCAGTTATCGTTGTTGGTCCATCATTAAAGATGTATCAATGTGGTATACCAAAAGAAATGGCACTTGAATTATTTAAACCACATGTTATTCGTGGACTTGTAGAAAAAGAAATAGTTCATAATATAAAAGCTGCTAAAAAAATGATTGAAAATCAAGATGATAGAGTATGGGATATAGTTGAAGAAGTTATTAAAGAACATCCAGTATTATTAAACCGTGCACCAACTCTTCATAGATTAGGTATTCAAGCATTTGAACCTAAATTAATAGATGGTAAAGCTATTAGACTTCATCCACTTGTTTGTCCAGCATTTAACGCTGACTTTGATGGAGACCAAATGGCTGTACACGTACCACTTTCTGAAGAAGCACAAGCAGAAGCTAGAATTCTTATGTTAGGTGCTAATAACATCCTTAAACCATCAGATGGTAAACCAGTAGTTACACCAGCACAAGATATGGTTTTAGGAAACTATTACTTAACTATGGAAGAATCTAACGAAGAAGAAGGTAGAGTATTTAAAAATGCTAACGAAGCATTAATGGCATATGAAAGAAAAGAAATTAATTTACATACAAGAATAGTAGTACCAGTAAAATCATTTACTCATAAGATTTTTATGGATAACCAAAAAGATAAATACTTAATTACTACTGTTGGTAAGTTAAAATTCAATGAAATATTACCAGATGCTTATCAATACGTTAACGATGGAAGTAAAGAAAATATTGAGAAAATTACTCCTAGTAAATATTTTGCTCCAAAAGGAACAAATTTAAAAGAATTTATAAAGAATTTACCTCTTTCTGAACCAATAGGTAAGAAAGGTTTACAAAGCATAATTGCTCAAGTATTTAAAAGATATAAAACTACTGAAACATCTATAATGCTTGATAAATTAAAAGATTTAGGATTTAAATATTCTACAATTTCTGGTATTACAATGTCTGCATTTGATATAGTTTCAAGTGATACAAAAGAAGAAGTAATAGCAGAAGGTAAGAAGAAAGTAGATCAAATTGGTAAACAATATAAGAGAGGTTTAATAACTGAACAAGAAAGATACGAAAGAGTTCTAGAAGTTTGGAACAATGCAAATGAAGAAATTAAGAGTGACTTAAATAAACTTGCTGCTGCAAATCCAAATAACCCAATATTCATCATGATGAATTCTGGTGCTCGTGGTAGTATGGAACAGTTTAGACAATTAGCTGGTATGATTGGTCTAGTTGCTAAGCCAAATGGTATGACAGTTGAAATTCCAATAGCATCTAACTATACTGAAGGATTAACTGTATCTGAGTACTTCATGTCATCACATGGATCAAGAAAAGGTAACGTTGATACTGCGTTAAAAACTGCAAACTCTGGTTACTTAACTAGACGTTTAGTAGATGTAGTTCAAGATGTAATAGTTAAAGAACATGATTGTGGTACTATTCAAGGCGTATTAGTATCAGCATTTATAAATGAAAAAGATGGTAGTGTAATAGAATCACTAGCAGAAAGAATAACTGGTAGATATACTAATAAGAAAGTTATTAATCCAGAAACAAAAGATGTTATTATTGAAAAAGGTGAATTAATCACTGAACAAATAGCAGATAAGATTGAAAAAGCAGGTATAACTGCTGTTGAAATAAGAACTACACTTACATGTAAAACTGAAAATGGTGTATGTCAAAAATGTTATGGTAGAAACCTTGCAACAAGTAATGTTGCTGAAATTGGTGAAGCAGTTGGTATTATGGCTGCACAATCAATTGGTGAACCAGGTACACAGCTTACAATGCGTACATTCCATACAGGTGGTGTTGCCAACGGTGAAGATATTACACAAGGTCTTCCACGTGTTGAAGAATTATTTGAAGCTAGAACTCCAAAAGTTAAAGCTACAGTCGCAGAAATTAGTGGTACAGTTACAAATATTGAAAATCAAAATGGTAAATTTAAAATTAGTATTACTAATGATAAAGAAACTAGAGAACAAACTACAAATTATGGTGTTAAACTTAGTGTTGCAGTTGGAGATACTGTAAATCCAGGTGATAAATTAAATGAAGGTTCAATAAGCCCTAAAGAATTACTTGCTGTAACAGATCCAATAACAGTACAAAATTATATAGTACAAGAAGTACAACATGTATATCGTTCTCAAGGTGTTGATATTTCTGATAAACACATCGAAATAATAGCACGTAAGATGATTTCAAGAATGAGAATAGTAGATGCAGGTGATACTACATTACTTCAAGGAAAAGTAGTTTCATTAAATAAATTTACTGAAGAAAATAAGAAAGTTATTTTACAAGGTAAGAAACCAGCAACTGCTAGACCACTTATGCTTGGTATAACTAAGGCTTCTCTTGAAACTGATTCATTCTTATCAGCAGCATCATTCCAAGAAACTACAAGAATCTTAACTGATGCAGCTATTAAAGGTAAAGTAGATAAATTAGAAGGATTAAAAGAAAATGTTATAATTGGTAAATTAATCCCAGCAGGAACAGGTGTTAGAAAATATGCCGATACTGAATTTACTTTAGAAAATGAATTCTTTGATGAAGAACCTTTAGATGTACTTGAAGAAGAACTATTATAGTTCTTCTTTTTCTTGTATATAATTAATAATAATGATATAATTTTTTTAAGGAGCTGATTATATGTTTTGTACAAAATGCGGAAGTAAAATAGAAGAAGATTCAAAATTTTGTAGTAATTGTGGAAGTACTATAAGCGAAGTAGATAAGACACAAAATTCAAGTCTAGAAACGGGTGATTCAACTGTACCTTCATTTGTATGGGGAATTGTAGGTGCATTAGTCCCACTTGCAGGATTAATCTTGTTTGTTAGTTGGAAAGATACAAGACCAAACGATGCTAAAATAGCAGGAATAAGTGCTTTAGTAGCGTTTATAGTATTATTTATAATAAACTTTCTAGCAATATTTTTAAGATTATCAGTTGCAATGTATTAGAAAAGTATTTTTTACTTTTCTTTTTATTTATAATAAATTAAGTTTATGTTATAATACTTAGCAGGTGATTTATATGAAAGAGTCTATATTGTTTTTAAAAAATATAATAAAAGAAAATGACATAGTTGTATGCGCTACTTCTGGTGGAGTAGATTCTATGTGTCTTTTAGATCTTTTAATAAATTTAAGAAAAAGTACAAATTTTAATATAGTTTGTGCACATGTAAATCACAATTTAAGAGAAGAGAGTTTTGAAGAATATGAATTTGTAAAGAAGTATTGCGCCCAAAATAATATTATATTTGAAGGAATTGTTTTTGATAAAAATGTAAAGGGTAATTTTGAGGGTGAATCAAGAAAAAAAAGATATGATTTTTTTGATGAAATAATGCAAAAGTATAAAGCAAATTATTTATTAACTGCGCATCATGGTGATGATTTAATAGAAACAGTATTAATGAGACTTACTAGAGGGTCTACTCTTGATGGATATACTGGATTTAAAAAAATTACTCAAAGAAATAATTATAAAATATTAAGACCACTTGTTTATGTTACAAAAAGTGATTTGTATTCCTATGCTGAAGATAAAAAACTAGAATATAGAGAAGATAAAACTAATAAAGATTTAAAATATACTAGAAATAGATATAGACAAAATATATTGCCTTTATTAAAAAAGGAAAATAGTAATGTTCATTTAAAATTTCTAAAATTTAGTGAAGAAATAGATGAAGCTTCTAATTTTATAGATAAATATGTTAATAATATATATGAAGAATTGTATATTAATAATTCATTTGATATAAATGCGTTAAAAAAACTTGATATGTATATCTTGAGAAAAATATTAATTAAATTATTTTCGAACATTTATGGTTTACAAATAAATAAATTAGAGTCAAAACATATTGATTTAGTTATCCACATGATAAATAGTAATAAATCTAATGCTGTAGCAGATTTGCCTATGGATATAAAGGCAATTAAAAAATATAATAAATTAGAATTTAAAACTTTAAATGATCTTAAAGAATATAAATATGAAATTAAAGATGATAAAGTGTTAATTCCAAGTGGTTTTATAGAACCTATTTCAAGTACTAACTTAACTAGTAATTATGTATGTCATTTGAATAGTGAAGATATAAAATTACCGTTGTATGTACGAAATAAAGAAGATGGGGATTATATTGAGGTATTAGGTTTAAATGGTAAGAAAAAAATTAAAGATATATTTATAGATGAAAAGGTCGATATAGAAAAAAGAAAGTCATATCCAGTAGTAGTTGATAGTGATAATAAAATTGTTTGGCTTCCTGGATTAAAAAAATCAAAATATGATACTTTAAAAAGCAAAAACTATGATATAATATTATGGTATAGTGATAAGGAGGAAAATTATGACTAAAAATATGAAGAAAAACGTAAGTCCATACATAGCTTTGATATTCATAATAGCAGTTATTTATTTCTTAACTGGATTTGGTTCTAAAGTAAATAAATTAACTTATTCTGAATTTCAAAATGCTTTAAATAGTAAAAAGGTAGAAACAGTAAAAGTTTCACCAAATTCTAAAGGTGGTACCTATGATATAACTGGTAAATTAAAAGGTTATAACAAGAATGAAAGTTATTATGTAGTTGCGCCTTTAAGTGATGAAACAATTACTACAATAGAAAATGCTAACAATGAATTAAAAGGTAAAGATAAATTTAAATATGATTTTGTTGCTGATCCATCATCAAGTATTTGGATTAGTTTACTTGTTAATGTTTTACCATATGTTTTAATTGGTGGAGTATTATTATGGTTCTTAATGAAACAATTAGGTGCTAATAATAAGTCAATGGATTTTGGTAAGAGTAGAGCAAAACTTCAAGAAGATAAAAATAAAGTAACATTTAAAGATGTAGCAGGTTTATCTGAAGAAAAAGAAGAATTAGAAGAATTAATCGAATTCTTAAAAAATCCTAAGAAGTTTACTAAGATGGGTGCTAGAATACCAAAAGGTGTACTTCTTGTAGGACAACCAGGTACAGGTAAAACTTTACTTGCAAAAGCAGTTGCTGGTGAAGCTAATGCACCTTTCTATTTCATAAGTGGTTCTGATTTTGTTGAACTTTATGTTGGTGTAGGTGCATCAAGAGTAAGAGATATGTTTAGACAAGCTAAACAAACAGCGCCATGTCTAATATTTATAGATGAAATAGATGCTGTTGGTAGACAAAGAGGTACTGGTTTAGGTGGAGGACATGATGAAAGAGAACAAACTTTAAACCAATTACTAACTGAAATGGATGGTTTTGGAAGAAATGAAGGAATTATTATAATTGCTGCAACTAATAGACCAGACGTACTTGATCCAGCACTTTTAAGACCAGGAAGATTCGATAGACAAATTACTGTATCATTACCAGATGCTAAAGGTAGAGAAGAAATACTTGAAGTGCATGGTAAAGATAAAATATTTGATAAAGATGTTAATTTTAAAAATATTGCAAAAAGAACAGTTGGTTTCTCAGGTGCTGATCTAGAGAATTTACTTAATGAAGCTGCACTTCTTGCAGTAAGAAGAAATAGAGAAAATATTTCTATGGCTGAAATAGATGAAGCTCATGATAGAGTAATTGCTGGGCCTGCTAAAAAGTCTCGTAAATATACAGAACATGAGAAAAAAGTAGTTGCATATCATGAAGCAGGGCATGCAGTCGTTGGTATTAAGCTTGATGGTGCTAACGATGTACAAAAAATAACTATAATACCTAGAGGTATGGCTGGTGGATATAACTTAATGCTTCCAAAAGAAGAAACATATATGTCTACTAAAAAAGAATTACTTGAAACAATAAGTGGTTTCTTAGGCGGTAGAGTAGCAGAAGAACTTGTATTTAATGAAGTAACAACAGGAGCACATAATGATTTTGAAAAAGCAACTAAAATAGCAAGATCTATGGTAACAGAATATGGTATGAGTTCACTTGGACCAGTTCAATTAGAACATCAAGAATCAAGTGTATTCTTAGGAAGAGACTATAATAAAAGTAGAAATTTCTCAGATGCAGTCGCTCTTGAGATAGATAAAGAAACAAGAAAAATTATTTCAGATCAATATGAAGTAACTAAAAAAATATTAAAAGAAAATAGAGAATTACTTGATTTAATTGCAAATACATTAATAGAATATGAGACTATAACAAAAGAACAAATTGATTATCTTGTAAAACATGGTAAAATGCCTGATACAGATAATGAAGGCGAAGAAGTAGAAGGTGCAACATTAATAGATTTAAAAGAAGAAGCAAAGGATTTAGGAATAAAAGGTTATAGTAAATTAAACAAGGAAGAACTTGAAAAAGAGATAAATGATAAGAAGGAAGAAAAATAGTCTTCCTTTTATCATATAATTAATAGAAATGACTAAAAATCATTGACATTTAAAGCAAAATGGTGTTATATTATTAATGCTGATTAATTAAGTTTTGTATTAATTTACAAGACTTTAATTTATATCAAAATTGAAACACCAGGTTGTGTGTAAAGAAAGGAGTCGAAATAATGTCTACAATTAACCAATTAGTACGTAAAAATCGTCAAAGTAAAGTTAGAAAGAGTAAATCACCAGTTTTAGGTGTAAGACTTAATAGTTTAACTAAAAAAACTACTGAAACAGCTTCACCACAAAAACGTGGAGTATGTACTCGTGTTGGAACTAAGACACCTAAGAAACCAAACTCAGCATTACGTAAATATGCTCGTGTTAGATTAAGTAATGGTAAAGAAATAGATGCTTATATTCCAGGTGAAGGACATAACTTACAAGAACACAGTGTTGTACTAGTTCGTGGAGGACGTGTTAAGGACCTTATCGGTGTTCGTTATCACGTAATAAGAGGAACATTAGATACAGCTGGAGTTAATGATAGAAAACAAGGTCGTTCTAAATATGGCGCTAAAAAACCAAAAGCTAAGAAATAAGAAAGGAGATAACTATGAGAAAAAGATGTGCAGTTAAAAGAGATGTTTTAGCAGATCCAATATATAACTCAAAAGTTATAACAAAACTTATCAATCAAATAATGCTTGATGGTAAGAGAGGTAAAGCTCAAACAATCGTTTATAAAGCATTTGACATGGTTCAAGAAAGAACTAATGAAAATCCAATGGATGTATTTACTAAAGCATTAGAAAACATTACACCATCTCTAGAAGTTAAATCAAGAAGAGTTGGTGGAGCTAACTATCAAGTACCAGTTGAAGTTAGACCAGAAAGAGCTCAAGCTTTAGCACTTCGTTGGCTTGTAAACGCAGCTAGAAGTAGAGGCGGAAAATCAATGGCTGAAAAGTTAGCTAATGAAATAATTGATGCATCAAATGAAACAGGTGCAGCATTCAAGAAAAAAGAAGATACACATAAAATGGCAGAAGCTAATAAAGCATTTGCTCATTATAGATGGTAGGAAAGGATATAATTATGGCTCGTGAATATAGTTTAGAAAAAACACGTAATTTCGGTATTATGGCTCACATAGATGCCGGTAAAACAACTACAACTGAGAGAATATTATTCCATACTCATAAAATCCATAAAATTGGTGAAACTCATGATGGTGCTTCACAAATGGACTGGATGGAACAAGAACAAGAACGTGGTATAACTATTACATCTGCTGCAACTACTGCTTTCTGGAAAGGTTATAGATATAATATAATTGATACACCAGGCCACGTAGATTTTACAGTAGAAGTATCTAGATCACTTCGTGTACTTGATGGTGCAGTAGCACTTATTGATGCACAAGCTGGTGTTGAACCACAAACTGAAACAGTATGGAGACAAGCATCAGAATTTAAAGTTCCTCGTATTATCTTTGCTAATAAGATGGATAAAACTGGAGCAGATTTTGATTATAGCTTAAAAACTATTAAAGATAGATTAGGCGTAAATTATGCACCAATAGAATGGCCAATAGGTGCAGGTGATGAATTATCTGGCATTATAGATATCATTACTATGAAGGCTTATAAATATGATGAAAAACCAGAAGAAAATCCAACAGAAATCGAAATTCCAGAAGAATTAAGAGATTTAGTTGAGGAAAAACGTAATGAATTAATTGAAGCAGTTGCTGAATATGATGAAGAAATCATGGAAAAATACCTAAATGGTGAAGAACTTTCTATTGAAGAAATTAAATCATGTATCAGAAAAGGAACACTTGCTGCAGAATTCTTCCCAGTTATGTGTGGATCTGCTTATAAAAATACAGGTGTTAAATTATTACTTGATGCTGTTATTGATTATTTACCAGCTCCAACTGATATTGCATCTATTAAAGGTGTAGATAAAGATGGTAATGAAATAGTAAGACATCCATCAGATTCAGAACCATTCTCAGCATTAGCATTCAAGGTTATGACTGATCCATTTGTTGGTAAATTAACATTCTTTAGAGTTTACTCTGGTAAATTAACAAGTGGTTCATATGTTCTTAATGCAACTAAGGATGTAAAAGAAAGAGTTGGACGTATACTTCAAATGCATGCTAACACAAGAACTGAAATATCAGAAGTTTATACTGGTGATATAGCTGCTGCTGTAGGTCTTAAGAATACAACAACAGGTGATACATTATGTGATGAAAAACATGCATGTATACTTGAATCAATGGAATTCCCAGAACCAGTTATTGAACTTACTGTTGAACCAAAATCAAAAAGTGATCAAGATAAAATGGGTCTAGCACTTCAAAAATTAGCAGAAGAAGATCCAACATTTAGAGCATCTACAAATCCAGAAACTGGTCAAACTATTATCGCAGGTATGGGTGAACTTCACCTTGATATCATTGTTGATAGAATGAAGAGAGAATTTGGTGTAGAAGCAAATATTGGTCAACCACAAGTATCATATCGTGAAACAATTACTCAAGCAGGTGACTGTGAAGGTAAATATATTAAACAATCTGGTGGACGTGGACAATACGGACATGTTTGGGTTAAATTTGAACCAAATCCAGATAAAGGATATGAATTCGTTGACGCTATCGTTGGTGGTGTTGTTCCAAGAGAATATATACCAGTAACTGATAAAGGACTTCAAGAAGCTATGCAAACAGGTATTTTAGCTGGATTCCCAATGATAGATGTAAAAGCTACATTATTTGATGGATCATATCATGATGTTGACTCATCAGAAATGGCATTTAAAATAGCTGCATCTATGGCATTAAAAGAAGCTAAAAATAAATGTAAACCAGTTCTTCTAGAACCTATAATGAAAGTTCAAGTAATAGTTCCAGAAGAATATTTAGGAAATGTTATGGGTGATATTTCATCAAGAAGAGGTAAACCAATGGGTCAAGAATCTAGAGGTAATGCTCTTGCAATTGATGCTATGGTACCACTTGCTGAAATGTTTGGTTATGTAACATCGCTAAGATCTAATACTCAAGGTAGAGGACAATTTACAATGGTATTTGACCATTATGAAGAAGTTCCTAGAAATATAACTGAAGAAATAGTTAAAAAAATGGGTAAAAATTAGTATAATATACTGAATAAGACTTGATATTTTTTCAAGAATTAGATAAAATATTTTTGTACATTAAAAAAGGAGGAAATATACAATGGCAAAAGAAAAATTTAACCGTGGAAAACCACATGTTAACATTGGTACAATTGGACACGTAGACCATGGTAAAACAACTTTAACTGCTGCTATCACTAAAAGACAAGCAGAAAAAGGTTATGCAAAATTCGAAGACTATGCAGATATCGATAAAGCTCCAGAAGAAAGAGAACGTGGTATAACTATCAATACTGCACACGTTGAATATGAAACAGACAAACGTCACTATGCACACGTTGACTGTCCAGGACACGCTGACTATGTTAAAAACATGATCACAGGTGCTGCTCAAATGGATGGTGCTATACTAGTTATAGCTGCAACAGATGGTGCTATGGCACAAACAAGAGAACATATCTTACTTGCTGGTCAAGTTGGTGTTCCTAGAATGGTAGTATTCATTAACAAATGTGATATGGTTGATGATCCAGAAATGCTAGAATTAGTAGAAATGGATGTTAGAGAATTATTAAATCAATATGGATTTGATGGTGACAATACTCCATTTATCTTCGGATCAGCTTTAAAAGCTCTTGAAGGAGATCAAAAATATGAAGAAAAAATCGACGAATTATTAGATGCAGTTGATGAATGGATTCCAACTCCAGAAAGAGATACTGAAAAACCATTCTTAATGAGTATCGAAGACGTATTTACAATCACTGGTCGTGGAACAGTTGTTACAGGACGTGTTGAAAGAGGTCAATTAAAACTTAATGATGAAGTTGAAATCGTTGGTTTACATGATACTAAGAAAACTGTAGTTACAGGTATCGAAATGTTCCGTAAACAATTAGATTACGCTGAAGCAGGAGATAACGCTGGTGTATTACTTCGTGGTATTTCAAGAGAAGAAGTACAAAGAGGTCAAGTACTTGCAAAACCTGGTACAGTTACTCCACATACAACATTCGAATGTGAAGTTTATGTATTAAGTAAAGAGGAAGGCGGAAGACATACTCCATTCTTCTCAAATTATCGTCCACAATTCTATTTCAGAACTACTGACGTTACAGGTGTTGTAACATTACCAGAAGGAACTGAAATGGTTATGCCTGGTGATAATGTTAAGATGCATGTTGAATTAATTGCTCCTATCGCTCTTGAAGAAGGAACTAAGTTCTCTATTCGTGAAGGTGGTAGAACAGTTGGTGCTGGTATCGTAACAAAAATCGATAAATAATAATAAAAAAATAACATTCAATTGAATGTTATTTTTTTTATGCTATTGGTTGATTTAACCAATTTCTAATAGGATTTATTTTCTTAAATCTATTATATTTCCCTTTATTAATGACTAAAGTAAATTCTCCAATATATTCCTCTATATTAGCCGCAAATCCAAGTTTAAATCTAGTTAAACCATAATATGTACTACCTTTAGTAAAATCACCAGAAATGCCATTTAAATGCATTCTTGTATATCCTTGTTGTCTATATCTTTCTATTATTTGATATTTTAAATAATGATTAGGACAATATCCTTTAAATTCATTTTTATATCCGTCAATTAGGAAAAATATTTCATTATTATATTTAATTATTGCATTAGCACCAATTACGACACCACTTGGATATTCTTTATATAAATTAGTCGCATTAATAATATTTTGTTTATAATTATTTAATATTGCATCAGAATCCATTTTTCTCTTTATTATATTTGCAGTATTATTACTACTTATATTTGCTTCTAATTCCTCATTAATTTCATTATTTCTTTTTTCTTCTGCTTCAAAAAGATTTTTACTATTTTCTACATATTTAGCAGTATTTAATACCGCAAAATATATTTCAAACATATCTTTTTTACCTAAAATTTCAAACATATCTAGATAATAATTTAATTTTCTAGAATGTTTTTTATCAATTAAAGAATAAAATTCTCTAACATTTTCTGGTCCACCTTTTACAACTTGAAGTCCCATTTTATCAGCTTTTCTTATTTTATTTCTAGTTTCTTTGTTAAATCTAGAAAATATAGGATCTAATTCATCTGTAGTTATAACTGCATTCCATCTTGGTTTTAAGTTTTCAAAATTTAAATTAAATCCAGTATGTTCATATCCTAAACTTAATAAATCATTTACAATTTTAGAATTATCAATACCAGGAATTTCTTTTCCTTTTTTATCTCTTGATTTATAGATAATATATGGATCTATTTTAACAAACATAAAATTTCTTTTCTTTAAGAATTCTTTTAGTAAGGTTGTAAAAGTTTTTAATAGTTCTGTATCATTAAAATCAATTAAATAACCTCTTGGGCAGTAACCCCATTTATATCCTAAAAAAACTTTATCAATAAGAATTAATGTTGCACATTTTATATTTCCACTTTCATCTTTCATTGCTAAATAATAATCATCAAAAGAATGTCTATCCATTAACATACCATAAGCGGATGTTTGATAGAAGTTTTTACTTGGATGATTTTCTGCATATGAATCAAATTCTTCTTTTGTTAATTGAACTATTTCCATAATATTACTCCTTACATTTGCATAAATATTATAACATATACTTTAAATATTATAAAGATTATACTTTTATTTTACATTTTTCTTATACTTTTTTTGTTATAAAAAAATAGTAGGTGTATAATTAATATGTGGAGGCGAATAAATTTGAGTAAAATAATTGAAGTAAGAGCAAGAGAAATATTAGATTCAAGAGGTAATCCTACTGTAGAAGCAGATGTATTAACAGAAGGTGGTGCGCTTGGAAGAGCTAGCGTTCCTAGTGGAGCATCTACTGGTAGTAATGAAGCACTTGAACTAAGAGATAATGATGCTAGATATATGGGTAAAGGTGTTACTAAAGCTGTAAATAATGTTAATAATATAATTTCTAAAGAAATAATTAATATGGAAGTATCTAATCAAGAAGAAATAGATAATGCTATGATAGTATTAGATGGTACTAAAACAAAAAGTAATTTAGGTGCTAATGCTATGCTTGCAGTATCACTTGCATGTTTAAAAGCAGCAGCAATAGAACATGATATGGAACTTTATGAATATGTTGGTGATGGTAAAGAATTGCCATACCCAATGATGAATATTCTAAATGGAGGAGCACATGCAGATAATATGCTTGATTTCCAAGAATTTATGATTTTACCACAAAATAAAGATTTTAAAGAAAGAATTAGAACAGGTGCTGAAGTATTTCATCATTTAAAGAAAGTATTAAAAAATAATGGATATAATACATCTGTTGGTGATGAAGGTGGATTTGCACCAAATTTATCTTCTAATTATGAAGCACTTGACTACATAATGCTTGCAATAAAAGAAGCAGGATATACACCAGGAGTTGATGTTAAACTAGGTCTTGATGTAGCCGCATCAGAGTTTTATGATGAAAGTGCTAATATGTATTGTTTCTCAGATGGTAAAAAAATGAGTAAAGAAGAATTAATTAATTACTATGAAGATTTAGTAAATAAGTATCCAGTAGTATCTATAGAAGATCCTTTAGAAGAAAATGATTTTGAAGGATTTGCAAAACTAACTAAAAGAATTGGTGATAGAGTTCAATTAGTCGGAGATGATTTCTTTACTACAAATAAAGAATTACTTCAAAGAGGTATCAATGAAAAAGCAGGTAATGCAATTCTTATTAAATTAAATCAAATAGGTACAGTAACTGAAGCATTTGAAACAATAAGTCTTGCTAAGAAAAATAATTATAAAACAATTATATCTCATAGAAGTGGTGAAACAGAAGATACATTTATTGCAGATTTAGCAGTAGGTCTTAATATGGGTCAAATAAAAACAGGTTCATTATCAAGAACAGATAGAGTATGTAAATATAATAGACTTCTTAGAATATATGAAGAAATAAATAGATAATATAAATATTTTGTCCAAAGTAATAATATACTATTTTAGAGGTGAGTATGTTTGGACGGAATATTTTTTTTATTACTTGCATTTTTAACTGTTATTTTAAGTATTAGATTATCATATTATGGTGATAAAATTACAAAACAAACAAAGGTAGGTGCAGCTTTTGTAGGTGGACTTTTGATAGCATCTATAACAAGTCTTCCTGAATTTGTTACAAGTGTGTCCGCAGTAGTAATTGATAATGCTGCACTTTCTTTTGGAGATATAGTCGGTAGTAATATGTTTAATGTATTTATACTTGCTGTATATAATATATATTTCTTTAAGAAAGATGTTTTTAAAAATACTTCTAGAAAATATATATTTGAATGCTTAATCTTAATAACAGATTATATATTTATAGTACTAGGTACTAATAATATATTTATTAATTTTGTTACATTTTTCTTATTCTGTGCATATTTAATATATATGATTTCAGTATTAAAAAATAAAGATGAAGAAAGTAATGAAGAACCTGATAAAAAAGTAAACTATGTATTTATAAAATTTATATTAACTGCAGTTGTAATGGTATTTCTAAGTATAATGCTTACAAAAGAAGCAGATAAAATAGCACATATGTATCCTAGTTTTTCATCTAGTTCAATAGGTGCAATGCTTCTTGGTATTACTACAAGTCTTCCAGAAGTAGTTACAACTTTTTCTTTATTAAAACTAGGTAATTTTAATATGGCCGCATCAAATATGCTTGGTAGTAATATATTTAATTTTTTAGTACTAGCAATATCAGATATATTTGTAAAAGAGTCCCATATATATAGTTATTCTGATTCATATACAATGATGTATGTAATTGGTGGTATCGTTACAACTTTCTTATTAGTTATTAGTTTAATTTTAAAGAAAAATAATAAAATAGTACAAATATTATTATCTGGACTTATGATATTAATATATTTTAGTATTTGGTATTTGCAATTTAATTAAAATATGTTAAAATATTAGTATTGATTGGAGGTATACCATGGAAGTAGTTTTAATGATAATATCAGTTTTATTAATAACAATAGTTTTACTTCAAAGTGGTAAAGCTGAAAGTGCTAGTAATATAATAATGGGTGGTAATGCTGAATTATTTGCACAAAGAAAAGAACGTGGTTCAGAGTTATTTTTAAGTAGAATGACACTTATTTTAGGTATAATATTCTTTGTAGTATGTCTAATTATGTCATTATTTTAAAAAAGGGCTTATAAAATAAGTCTTTTTATTTTATAATTAGTATAGGTGGAGGAAAATTATGAGAGAAGAAATTATTGAAATATTAAAAAAATCTAGTAAAGCACTATCTACTATAGAAATAGCAGAAAAATTAAATATGACATCTGTAAACGGAATAAAAAATGTAATTGAAGTTTTATCTTCTCTAGAGAAAGATTTTGAAGTATATAGATCAAATAAAGATAAATATATGTTATTTGAAAATAGTCATTTAAAAAAAGGAAGATTATCTGTTAATAAAAAAGGATTTGGATTTTTATTATTAGATAATGAAGATGATATATATATAGATTCATCAAATATGAATGGCGCTCTTAATAACGATATTGTTGTAGTAGAGCCATTTAAAGGAAAAGATAAGAGAGTAGAAGGTAGAGTAGTTAAAGTACTTAAGAAAGAAAATAATTTAATTGTTGGTGAGTATAATATTATAGATGGTAATCCACATTTTACGCCCGATGATAAAAAATTAAAAATGGAAATAATACTTGATAATAAAGATCTTGAAAATTTAGTAGATGGTCATAAAGTACAAGTTAGTATTGTAAAAGAAATGGGTAAATATAAATATTTAGGTGAAGTAGTAAAAGTTATAGGTCATAAAAATGATCCAGGTGTAGATATATTATCAATTATTTATGATCATGGAATAAATGATGTATTTTCTGAAGAAGTAATGAAAGAAGTAGATGAACTTCCAAATGAAGTACTAGAAAGTGATAAAAAAGGAAGAAAAGATTTAACAAACGAAGTAATATTTACAATAGATGGTGATGACACTAAAGATATAGATGATGCTGTATCTATTAAGAGAAAAGGTGAAAATTATATATTAGGTGTTCATATTGCAGATGTATCATATTATGTAAAAGAAGGTACTAAATTATATGAAGAAGCATATGACAGAGCAACTAGTGTATATTTAGTAGATAGAGTTGTACCAATGCTTCCTCATAAACTTTCTAATGGAATCTGTTCATTAAATCCAGGAGTAGAAAGATTAGCTATTTCATGCGTTATGGAAATAAATAAAGAAGGTAAAGTAGTTTCACATGATATATTTGAAAGTGTAATTAAATCAAGTAAACAAATGACTTATAAAAATGTAAATAAAGTATTAGATGGAGAAACACCAGAAGATTATGAACCATTTGCAAATGATTTAAAATTAATGGAAGAACTTGCACATATATTAAGAGAATCTAAACTAAAAAAAGGTTACTTAGACTTTGATACTGATGAAGCAAAAATTCTTGTTGATGAAAACTGTAAACCAACTGATATAGTGCTTAGAGATAGGGGAGAAGGAGAAAACTTAATTGAAGACTTTATGATAGCCGCAAATGAAACTGTCGCAGAACATGTATTTTATATGGGACTTCCTTTTGTATATCGTATCCATGAAGTACCAGATGATGAAAAAGTAGAAGAATTCTTAAAATCTATAAGCTTATTAGGTTATCAAATTAAAGGTGATAGAAACTTTGTACATCCTAAATCTATGAAAAAAATATTAGATCAATTAAGGGATAAAGAAGAATTTAAAATATTATCTACATTACTTTTAAGATGTATGAAAAAGGCTGTATATAAAGAAGAAAATTTAGGACACTATGGACTTGCTTCTAGATGCTATACACACTTTACATCACCAATAAGAAGATTCCCAGATACAACAGTACATAATTTACTTAGAAAATATATATTTAATAAACCAGACGAAAAAGAATTAAATAAATTAATATCATATTATGAAGAAATATTACCTGCTTTATGTGAACATTCATCTGAAAAAGAAAGAGAATCTATAGATTGTGAAAGAGATGTAGAATCTATGAAAATGGCAGAATATATGGAAAGTCATATTGGTGAAGAATATGATGGAATAATATCATCAATAATGGAATTTGGTATGTTTGTACAACTAGATAATATGGTAGAAGGATTAATTCATATATCAGAAATAAAAGGAGATTATTATAATTTTGATGATGTTACTAAATCATTAAGAGGTGAAAGAAAAGGTAAAATATTTAAACTTGGACAAAAGGTAAGAGTTGTTGTAACAAATGCTTCTAAAGAAAATAGTACAATTGATTTTAATTTAGCAGAGGATAATAAAAATGGAAATACTAAATAGAAAAGCTAGATATGATTATGAAATATTAGAAAAATATGAAGCTGGAATAGTACTTACAGGAACAGAAATAAAATCAATTAGAAAAGGTAATGCTAATTTAAAAGATAGTTATGCTGTAATAAAAAATGGAGAGGTATTTTTACTTAATATGTATGTTTCAGAATATAAAGAGGGTAATATCTTTAATCATGAAGAAACAAGAACAAGAAAGTTATTACTTAATAAAAATGAAATAAAAAAAATAAACGATAAAATAACAATTAAAGGTTTAACTTTAGTACCAGTTAAATTATATTTTGTAAATGGTAAATTAAAAGTAGAATTAGCAGTCGCAAGAGGTAAACATACATATGATAAAAAAGAAACTATTAAACAAAGAGATATAGATAGAGATATGAAAAAAAGTATGAAGGAAAGTTTTAGATAACTTTACTTTTTTTCATTTTTATACTATAATTTCTGTACTGGGCCTGTATATGGTTTCGACAGGAATGATTTCTTTTAAGTGGCAAGTCGGAGGTACACGTTACGTACAAAAACAAATAACTGGAAACAAAATTAAAGATGCATTTGCATCACTATTCAGAAGCAATAGTGTAGCCTTAGCTGCGTAAGTCAGAAATGCGTATTTTCTATTATCTTTTCTTGCGTAGATTTTAGAAAATTCGAACATTAGCAAGATATATTATTATTTAGCCTAGAAGTAATAATGAATAATTATAGGCTTACTAATTTATAGGTTGTTAGTTTCTTTTATGAATTAGGACAAATTATAAACTAACTAAACTTGTAGAAACTTATCTGTACTCATTTTTGGACAGGAGTTCGACTCTCCTCAGGTCCACCAGATTGATACTAAACTCGAACCTTTATGAATTCAAGTTTTGAAATATAAAAAAAGAGTTATAAAAATAACTCTCAACAGGACTAAAATGTCATTTTAGTAACATTTTAGTGACACACTTGCATAATGACATAATCATTATGTATTATGATAAAAATATTCAAATAGAGAGAAGGAATTTAATGATTATTTATATCGCTAGACACGGACAAACAGATATAAATGCTGAACATAGGGCTCAAGGTAGAAAAAACGGAAAACCTTTAAATACTATTGGTGTTAAACAAGCAATTGGTTTAGGTGAAAAGTTTAAAGAAGAAAATATAGAATTTGATTATATTTTTTCATCTCCACAAGAAAGAGCTATACAAACGGCTAAAATATCTACAAATAGAAATGACATAATTGTAGACAAAAGACTAGATGTTTACGATTTAGGTAGTGCAGATGGAATGTTAATGTCAGATATAAAGATAACAGGGACTGTTCCTGATATGAATATTTATAACGGTATAGAAAAACTTGAGGATTACAAGAAAAGAATATATAGTTTTATAGGTGAAATAATAGATAAATATGGTCAAACAGACTATAATATTTTAATTGTCGGACATAAGGATTCTACAGGTATGCTAAGTGCTTATTTTGAAAATTTTAAGGTCGAAACGATTTATGATGATTACTTAAAACTTGCATCACCAAATTGTGGATATAAAAAATATATATTAAAAAAATAAGTTGTTCTACTTCTTTTTTTAGGGCACCAATGGCTAATCTGTTCGAACTATTCGAACTTTGATATATAGAATCATTTATTACGTTATAAAAAAGAAAAATTATATAATTAAATTATTAAACTTCATCTGATACTATAAAAAGATGATTAAAAGATTATATTGTTCTAGGAAATAGAATTTCCAATTTAAATAAATAGGAGTGATACAATGGGTATGGGACAAAGAGTAAATCCTCACACTATAAGGTGTAATCCATTTGCTAATTTTGATATAAAAAATAGTAAATGGTATGATGAAACTGCGCAGGAGGAAAAAATATGAGTAAAATAGATGAAAGTGGAATAAAATATAACTCTTTTTACGATATCGATAAAGAATTAGGTTTTGAACCAAGAACCGAAGAAGAATTAATTGAATATAAAAGATTAATAGGTATGCCATTATCAGAAGATTATGATGAATTAATTTCAAGTTTAAAAACTGATGTTGTAAGAAAAAAAGAATTTACAGAATATGATTTTATAAGATTATTTTTATCATTATTAACGAAACAAGGTATTACAAAAATAGATTCAGTTAAATTAGGATATCAATTAATTGGTTTTTATAAAATTGAAGAACTTGAGGATATTTTAGTTATGTCTATAAAAAAGCAAATTGAGGGGGATTATGTAGATATGTCTTCATGTATAAATCAAGCAAATTTTACTGGACTAATTAGTAATCCAATTCAAAGTTCAAACGAAAGAATTATCACTATTCCTAATGCTGACGATATAATTTCTTCATATGGCAAAGAAATTGTATTAAAGATGAATAAATTAGTAAATACATATATTAATCTTTCTAATCCAAATCAAGTTGATTCTGCACTTGAATTACATAATGAATTAAATGGTTCTTATTGGGATTTAGATAGCATAAGAAGAATTTATTCCAAAACATCTGCATTAGATTGTTTTGCAAAAGATAATCCAAGTAATTATGATACTGGAAATGTCAAATCTGGACCGGTATTAAAGAAAATAAGAAAGTAGTATAAAATAAATTATTGCTACTTTTTATATTGTTCGGTAAAATGTATGTAAGATTGATTCAATAATCAATCGCCTTTGTGAAGAGTTGTAGATATCTACGGCACTCGCACCAAATTGATACTAAACACGAACTTTTTCGGGATAATATAAAAACTACTCTCAAAATTAAATTGAAAGTAGTTTTATTTTGTAAATTTAATAACACACTTGCAACTTGACATACCAATTAGCGTGTTGTTAAGCAAATAAATATTTTCATGGATTTATTAAAATATATTCAAATAATATTTAAAATATAGTATAATTAAGCAGAAATGGAGAACTTTGTTATGATTGAAATAACTAAATTAAAATCAATGCTAAAAGATAATAAAAACGTATTTAAAGATATTATAAATGATATGACTATAAAATCATTAAGGGGTAATAATATAATTTTTAGTGATTCTAAAGGAAACGAAATAACAGCAGAAATTAATGGTAGTGATATAATATTTAGATTTGATGATAAAAGAGATGTAGTAGTTAACTTATTTCAGGGCGATAGAAATAAGTCTGTTAAGATTATTGAGATAGTAAAAGAGGTAAGAGATAGTGGTTGTGTTATTGAAGTAATAGAAAAAAAATACGACTTTTCAATAGAATCAGAAGAGAAAGTTTTAGTTGATTTAGTTTCTGATAGATATATCTTTAATAAAGATGTTTCAATTTATAATACTAATAATTTTGAACAATTATGTAAGATGAAGACAACATTTGAAAGTCATTTTAAAACACTTATAAAGCCTAATGATTCTATTCGTTGGTATACAGATTCCCCTTACTCAACTTATACTAAGATAAATGGGAAAGATATTTCATATATTTATGATATTGTTACTGGAACTGATAAAATATATAGAATATATGACTTATATAATGGAATAATAAATGAAAGAAACAGTAATGATATTTTTTCAATACATCTAGGATTATTAAGAAAATCAGCCTTTGGATATAAAGAAATAAATGGAATAACTGCTAAAGAAAATGAAATATGTGGAAATTATAAAAAAAGTTTATCAACTCAGGAAAGTACATTTATTTATAATTTAATAAATAAAAGAATTGGATATAAAAAAGAATTGGATATTTATGATATTAATTCAATTATAAATGCAATTACATATAAAAAAACTGCTACTGAAATAGCAAAAGATTTTTTAGAAAGAGAATTAGGAATTCCATATGAAGAATTTGACAAATTAGATTGTGATGAGCAGCATAAAATTCTTCAAGCACATAAAAGAATTTTAAAACCAACTAAAAAAGATGAAGTTATAATTATGATTGGAAGTGGTCAACATTCAACTTTTATCAAAGTAAAAAAAGGTGAAAGAGTAATGCTTAGTGATGGAACTTTTGTTGAAGCAGGTTTAACACCGGAAGAATCAAAAAGAAGATTAGATGATAAAATTGATGATATGCTATATAGTAAACCAGTTGCCTTAGTTAAAAAAATTAGTAGAAAATTAAAAAAATAATTTTTGAAAATTGGTTGTCATTTATATTATAATTAACTTTAGTTAGTAGTTTTATTACTATTGTCTTTTTGTTCTACTTCTTTCATTAGGGTACCAAATTGATAGATAGCTCGAACTATAGAAAATTCGAGTTTTAAAATACAAAAAATATGTTATAATAGTTATCAAATTCTAAATTAAATTGTGTCAATAATGATGTGCACTTAGGGAGATTGTATGAAATACAAAGATTTTTATGAACAGGAAAAATTACGTGAGATAAAGCCAGAACAAAAAAATAATTCAATTGCAGAAGAATTTATATCAAAATTTTTAGAAATGACATATAGAGATAGAGAGGAATTATTATATCAAACAGGAAATCCTATAGAGGATTTATTATATGATTTTTTTTCACTAAAAGGCACTGAATTTGAAAAAGTTTTTCTCGATTTATTAAACTCATATAATTTTAATTATTCTATGTCAATTCATAACGCGATTTATTATTTATTAGCAACAGATAGAGAATACGATAATACAATTGATCCTTTGTTATGGCCAGGAATTAATGACATAAAAAGGGATGAATCAAAATATATCTTAAGTACTATTTTAGGAACTATTGAAGTATATAAAGCAAGTGAAATATTATCTGATTCAAAATCTTATCATATTTTTGAGAAAGACTTAATGGGAAAATGTTATGAGAGGACTTATGACTTTTTAAGAGAAAATAATGATTATAGAGCGGTACTTTCGTATATGCCTAATTTCTTTTATGGAGGGCATTATCATACTTACCTAGAAAAAGATAATGAAGTTTTAGATATAGCATCAAATGCGTTATACTATTCTGGGCAATCTATTAATAAAATACTATGTGGAGAAATATTGGCAAAATTGACATATAATCAAGTAAAACAAAAATTTAATAGAATTAAAAACACCATACCTGACATGGGTTCTAAAAATAAATTATTAACATTAGCACTATATTATGATAGAAAAAATAATTAGGAAAAATTGTTTTACCTCTTCCATTAGGGTACCATATTGATTGATATTCAAACTTTTTCGAGATAATATAAAAACTACTCTCAAATTTATTGAATGAAGTTGTAAGATAAATGTAGACACATAAAAACTGTCTGCATTTTTTTGTTATAATAAAATTGGAGGAAGAATA
>CAKPCA010000001.1 GCA_934141145.1 uncultured Bacilli bacterium | reverse complement strand
GGACATTTCTTTGGCATAATAGGTATGGTTTTAGCCGCACCTTTAATCGCAACATTAAAAACAATATTTATATATTTTAATGATAAATATGAGTTTATTAAATTAAATGAAGAGATAAATGAAGAAATAGAAGAAATAACTAAGGAAGAAAATAAAAATGAAAATAAATAAAAAATTTATAGTAATAGTGTTTATAGGATTATTTATATATTATTTAGTGCCATATCTAGCAATGGATATGAGTGAGGGTGATGCAAATAATTACGCTGCTTTATGCATATTATTTATTAATTCCATTTATATTATAACTTCATCAGTTATATTAACTAAGAATTCAAAATTTAAATGGTATTATTTATTAACAGTTATATTATTATTTGTACCATCAGTATTTATGTATTTTAATAATATGACAATAATATATATACTTTTATATACTATTGAATACTTATTTACGAGTAACTTATGTATGAAGTATTTTAATAAGTAAGGAGATGCTTAAAATGGGTAAAAAAGGAGTAGTTTTATGTGGTGGTGGCGCTAAAGGCGCATACCAAATAGGAGTTTGGAAGGCATTAAAAAAATTAAAGTTTAATCCAGAAGTAGTAACAGGAACATCAGTTGGAGCATTAAATGGATCATTGATGGTTATGGATGACTTTAAAAAAGCATATGATACATGGATGAATATTGATATGAAACAAATATTTTCATTTAAGTCCGTTGATTTATCAAAAGCAAAAAATATGAGTGATTTAACTAAAATGTTAATAAAGTCTGGTGAAAGTGCTAGTTATGAACCACTTCAAAAATTAATCAAAGAATGTATTGATGAAGATAAAATAAGAAAATCAAATATAGATTTTGGTTTTGTAACAACACAGTTTGTACCATTAAAGAAAGTAGAAATATATAAAGAAGACATTCCAAAAGGTAAAATGTGTGATTATGTAATGGCCTCTGCGGCATGTTATCCATATATGAAAAGTTTTAGTATTGGTTCTAAAAAATATATAGATGGTGGATTCTTTGATAATATGCCAATAGAAATGGCAATAAAAAAAGGCGCAACTGATATAGTAGTTGTAGATCTTAAAGCCGCAGGAATTAAAAATAAGTTTTCTAATTTAAATGCAAATATTACATATATAGGAAGTAGACATGACCTAGGTGAAATAATGATATTTGATAATGATAATTCACTTAGAAATATGAAATATGGGTATTACGATACATTAAAAACTTTTAATAAGTTAGAAGGAGACTTATATACATTTAAAAAAGGATCTAACATAAAAGCAAGTAAATATGAAGACGATATGGAAGAATCTTATAAAAAAATATTTTCAAGATTGCCTATAGTAAATCCATTTGAAAGTATGGCAAGAACTAATATAGAGGATTATTTAAAAAACTATAACAAAGAATTATTTAGTATAAATTCAAATGTATTAACTTCATTAGAGTTTGCCGCAAATATATTTAATATAGATATGTTAAATGTATATAGTTTTAATGAATATAGAAAATTAATTATTAAGAAATATGAAACTTGTAAAAAAACAAATGAATATAAGAAAATATTTGATTTAAACGATGCAATTAAAAAAGTACTAAAACCAGATGGAATAAAGGATTTAGTCCAAACTTATGACAAAGATAATTTAGTAGTATATATCGTAAATTTATTATCAAAGAAAATATTAAATTTTGATGATAAAAAAGAAATATGGGTATTTTCAGTAATATATCCAGATGTAGTTTTAGCTTCAATCGCAATAAGTGCAATATTAACTAAGAAAAAATTTATAAATGGAATATTTTAATATATTTCATTTTTTTTCATATATTTTACTAGGGTGAAGTGTATGATAGTAATAGATCCTTCTAAGGGTGGCACAGATAGTGGTAATGTAGGTAATGGATTAGTAGAAAAAGATTATACATTACTTATTAGTGAATATATATATGATAGATTAAAAAATCTTGGCGCAGATGTAAAAATAATAAGAGAAACTGATGAATATATAAGCGATGATGATAGGGTACAAAGAATAAAAAATGCATATGGAGATAATTCAAAAGTAGTCGCATTATCAAATAGAGTAGGAAATAGAAGTGAAAATGGTGCAGAGATAATATATGCACTTAGAAATAAAAACACTTTAGCAGAAAGTATTGCAGAAAATTTAGCAGAAGTAGGACTATCAGTTAATAAGTGGTACCAAAGAAGAAATGTAAAGGATACATCAAAAGATGATGATAAAATAATAAGAGATACAGGAATAATAGAGACAATTGTAGTTGATTATGGAAGTGTAAAAAGTGTATCTGATACTAACAAATTAAAAAATAATTATAAAGAATACGGCGAAGCTATAGTAAAAGCACTAGCAAATTATACAGGAACAAAATATGTAAGTGAAGGTGGATTAGAAGAAACATACACAGTAAAAAAAGGAGATTCACTATATAAAATAGCAAACAAATATAATATAACAGTAGAAGATTTAAAGAAATATAATAATCTAACTAGTAATTTATTAAATATAGGTGATGTACTTAAAATACCAAGCAAAACAAAAGATGAAGGGGAAACTATTAAAGAAGAAACATATATAGTACAAAAAGGAGATTCACTTTATAGTATTGCTAAAAAATTTGGTACTAACGTAGAAACTTTAAAAAAATTAAATAATTTAACAAGCAATATGCTATCATTAGGACAAATATTAATAGTAAAAGAAACAAAAGTAACAAAAGAAAATGACGAAAATATTTATACAGTAAAAAAAGGAGACTCACTTTATAATATTGCTCAAAAATTTAATACTACTGTGGAAAACATAAAAAGTGCTAATAATTTAGCAAGCAACTTACTAAGTATAGGACAAAAATTAAAAATTCCAAGTACTTCGTCATCTAATGTTTACATAGTACAAAAAGGAGATTCTCTTTATAAAATTGCACAAAAATTTAATACTACTGTGGAAAACATAAAAAAATTAAATAATTTAAAAACAAATTTATTAAATATAGGTCAAAAACTAAAAATACCAAGATAGGTATTTTTTTGTATTTATTTCTATGATATAATGAATATGGTGATTATCATGAAAATAATAAAAGTAGGTGCTTTATGGTGTCCTGCATGTTTAATTACAAATAAATCTTTAAATAAAATAAAAGAAGAATATAGTGATATTGAAATTATTGAATTAGATTATGATTTTGATGAAGAAGAAGTACAGAAATACAATGTTGGAACAGTACTTCCAGAACTTATTTTCTTTAAAGATTACAAAGAAGTAATGAGACTTAAGGGTGAAAAAAATTATAAAGAATTAAAAAACGCAGTAAGTGAGGTATTATAATGAAAAAGTTAAGAAAAATATTATTAGTTCTAATTTTAATGTTAGTAGTTGTGCCATTTAATGTAAAAGCAGATGAAAAAGTTATAAATATATATTTATTCTATGGTGATGGATGTCCACATTGTGCCGCAGAAGAAGAATTTTTAGATGAATACTTAAAAGATAATGATAACGTTAAACTTTATAAATATGAAGTTTGGTATGATAAAACAAATCAAGAATATTTACAAAAAGTACAAAAAAAATTAAATAATAAACAATCTGGTGTACCATATACTGTTATAGGAGATAAGGTACTTTTAGGTTATATGGATGGTGTTACAGATGTAACCATAAAAAACTATGTTAATGAATATTTAGAAAACAATCATTATGTAGATTATGTTGGTAAAATAACTAATGTATCTGATATAAAAGATGATTCAGATAAGATTGATACAAAAAAAAATGATAAAAAGCAAGAAAACAAACTAGAAAAATCAAATGAAGAAGTATTAGATAATGTAGATAATATGTTAAAGAAATATCCAGTACTTAATAAATTGAGTGCTAAAAAAATATCATTACCATTACTTTCAATTGTTTTAGGTCTTGTAGATGGATTTAATCCATGTGCTATGTGGATACTAATATTCTTAATAACTATGTTATTTAATATGAAAGATAGAAAGAAAATGTGGATTTTAGGTTTAACATTTATAGTAACATCAGGAATAGTATACTTATTATTTATGTTAACATGGCTTAATCTTGCAACATTTATAAGTAAACTATCTTTTATAAGATTATTAATTGCTTTAATAGCATTAGTAGTAGGTATAATAAATATTAGTAAATTTGCAAATTCATTAATTAAAAAAGATGAAGGATGCGATGTAGTTGATAAAAAAGATAGAAAAAATATAATGAATAAAATTATTAAAATAACTACAGAAAAGAAATTTATATTAGCATTATTTGGTATAATTGCACTAGCTGCATCTGTAAATATTATAGAACTTATGTGTTCAATAGGTATACCGCTTTTATTTACACAAATACTTGCAATGAATAATTTAAGTACATTTGAATATGTAATCTATATGCTTTTATATATATTATTCTTCTTAATAGATGATATTATAATATTTGTAGGTTCTATGATAACATTAAAAGTAACAGGATTATCTACTAAATATACTAAATTCTCACATTTAATAGGTGGAATAATAATGTTATTAATAGGTTTATTACTAATAATAAAACCAGAACTACTTATGTTTAATTTTTAAAAGACTAATAGTCTTTTTTTTTATTGCTTTCATATATTTTAATAATGAAAGGATTATGTTATGAACAGTAAAATTAAAATAGGAATACCAAGAGCATTATTGTATTATAAGTATTATACCCTTTGGGAACATTTCTTTAAAGAATTAGGATTAGATATATTAGTAAGTCCAGAAACAAATAATGAAATACTTCAAAATGGTAAAAAATATACAGTAGATGAAGCCTGTTTATCATTAAAAATATATATTGGACATGTCTTTTATTTAATAGACAAAGTAGATTATATATTAGTCCCAAGAATAGTATCACTAAAAAAAGGTAATAAACTATGTACAAATTTTTATGCATTATATGATATTGTAAATAATACTTTTAACACAAAAATATTAAATTATAATGTTGATATGGACAAAGATTTAACAGAAGAAGATGCATTTATAAAAATGGGAGAAGAATTAGGATTTTCAAGAGTAGAAACTATGTCCGCATATAAAAAAGCCAAAAAAGAAGAATATAAAAAAAATAAAATAGATTATTTACTTCAAAAGAAAAAATTAGATTCTAGTAAATATAAAATATTACTTGTATCACATGCGTATAATGCAAAAGATAATATGGTAGGAAAGATAGTAAGTGAATTACTTGAAGAATTAGATATTGAAATAATATATGCAAATATAACAAATATAGATTTAAAGGAAGACTTATATAAAAATATATCAAAAAAACTATATTGGACATATAATCAAGAATTATTAAATAGTATTGAAGAATATAAAAATAGTGTAGATGGAATAATTCTTTTATCAACATTCCCTTGTGGACCGGATTCACTTGTAAATGAAATGTGTGAAAGAAAAATAAATAAAAAAATAATAACAATTACTATGGATGAAGAATCTTCAAAAGTAGGTTTACAAACAAGAATAGAAAGTTTTGTAGACATAATAAAAAAGGAGAATTTATATGACTAAAAAAATAATTAGTTTTCCTAATTTAGCAAATTATGATGTACCAGTTAAATTTTTATTTGAAAAATTAACAGATTATGAAGTCAGAAAATCTCCACCAATGACCAAAAAAACATTAGAATTAGGTTCAAAATATAGTCCAGATTCAGTATGTTTACCATTTAAATATAATTTAGGTAACTTTATTGAAACATTAGAAAATGGTGCGAATATATTAATTCAAGCAGGTGGAGGATGCAGGTTTGGATATTATGCAGAAGTTCAAAAACAAATATTAGAAGATTTAGGATACGAATTTGAATTTTATACACTTACTGAAAGTGATGTAAATGGAATTAAAAGTATATATAATGTTATTAAAAAAATTAATCCAAAAATAAGGATTTTCAAGTACTTATATTACTTAATATTATCATTTTTAATGATTGTTTTTATGGACAAAATAGATTTTTACATAAGAAAAAATATAGGGTTTGAGATAAATAAAGGTAATTTTGATAGAACATATAAAGCAATGCTTAATAATTTTTCAAAAACAAATGGATTTATTGATCTAATAAAAAAGTATAAGAGATTTAATAGAAAAATAAAAGATATAGCACTTGATAAACCTAAAAATTGTTTAAAGATAGGTGTAGTTGGAGAACTTTATACATCTATGGAACAATTTTCTAGCTATTTTATAGAAAAAGAACTTGCAAATATGAATATTGAAGTAACTAGGTATACAAATGTAACATACTTACTATTAATTAAAAGATTTATGGAAAAAAGGTACTTAAAGAAAATAAAAAAATATTGTAAATATTCAATTGGTTCTGATGGCATGGATAATGTAGCTAGAGCAAAAATATTAATTGATAATGGTTATGATGGAATAATACATATAAAACCATTTGGATGCACACCTGAGATAGGTGCGATGAAGATACTTCAAAATTTATGTAATGATGAAAAAGTACCAATAATGTTTTTAACATTTGATACAAATACTAGTGAAACTGGAGTGAAAACTAGATTAGAAGCATTTTACGATATGATACAAATGAGGAGGAATAATGACAAATAATGCATATTTAGGGGTAGATATTGGTTCTATTTCAACAAAAGGTGTAGTAATAGATGAAAATAAAAATATAGTTGCAAGTGATTATTTATGGACAGAAGGTGATCCAGTAGGTGCGGTAAAAAGACTAATAAATAGTTTAAATAAAAAATTAGATAGTAAGTATAAGATTATTTCAGTAGGAACAACTGGAAGTGCAAGAAAACTAATAGGTGCTATGTTAAATGCAAGTACTATAAAAAATGAAATAACAGCGCATGCAGTAGGTACAATAACAATGCATCCTGATGTAAGAACAATATTTGAAATAGGTGGGCAAGACTCTAAAATAATATTAATAGAAAATAAGATAATTACAGATTATGCAATGAATACTTTATGTGCTGCCGGAACAGGCGCATTTTTATCTAGTCAAGCTAAAAGACTTGGAATTGATATAGAAGATTTTGGTAAAATAGCATTAACTTCCAATAATCCAACTAAAATAGCTGCTAGATGTACTGTGTTTGCAGAATCAGACTTAATCCATAAAGCACAAACTGGTCATAAAAAAGAAGATATAGTCGCAGGTCTTTGTAAGTCTATAGTAAATAATTATTTAAATAATGTAGGAAAAGGTAAAAAAATAAAGTCACCGATAGTATTTCAAGGTGGAGTTAGTAAAAATATAGGAGTAGTAAAAGCATTTGAAAATGAATTAAATGAAAAGGTAATTGTAGATGAAAATGGTCATTTAATGGGGGCATATGGTATAGCAATAATAGCTATGAAAGAAGGAAAATATAATAATTTTGACTTTAATATAAATGATATGAAATTTGAAACAAGAGGTGTTGATTGCAGTAGATGCCCTAATAACTGTGAAATAGTGAAAGTATATAAAAATAATGTATTAATTGATTCTTGGGGAAACAGATGCGAAAATGGCTTAAAATAATAATAAATATATAAAAATACTTTACAAATATAGGGTATTTTATGATATAATGTATACAAATAGCAGGAATACGCGGTTAATAGAGGAGCAAGATAATGATGCAAGAATTAGATTATAACAATGAAGAAGTATTAAAAATATTAAATGATAATAATTATACAGATGAAGAAAAGAAAAATTTATTTGAAAAATATAAACAAGATTTAAAAGAAAAAAGAAAAAAAGAAATAATTGTAAGATTAAATGAATGTGCTAAAAATATTCCAACAATAACTAAGGATATATATATTAACTTCTTAAAAAAATATGAAAATGATAATTTAAGTAAACCATTTGAAGTTATAGAACAAGAAATTAAAGCTTTTGAAACAGAAATGACAAGTAAATATAATGAATATTTAAGTGCTAAAAAACAAGAAGAAAAAGAGGAAACTATTGAAGAAATAACACCTGATGTAAAACCAGAAGTAAAAGAAGAAATTCCTGATGAATTTGATGATACTATGTTTAAAGATCCAGAAGAATTTAAACCAAGTACAAGTATATCATCTAGTATTGACGATAACGAAGTTAGCGTTTTAAATGAAGAACCAGAAATACTTGCTAAACCATTAAATTCAAAAGAAGAAGAAAAAGAAGTAATGCCTGAGGAACTTTCAGAACCACTTGGTGAAAAAGGTAACGCAAGTGCTATAATACTAAGTATAATTGCAATAATAATAGGTGCAGTAGTAATGTACTCTATAATAAGATTAAAATAACTGGATTAAGTCCAGTTTTTTATATTGTTATTTTTTTAATATTGTACCAGGATAATAGTGAGATAAAATATCTTTATAACCATATCCAGCATTTGCCATACCATTTGCGCCATATTGACTCATACCAACACCATGTCCATATCCTCTAGTTGTAATATTAACTGAATTATTTTCAATATTAATATCAAAGTCCGCACTCCTAAGACCAAGTAATTCCCTTATTCTTTTACCAGAATAGATATTACCATTTATACTAATCTCTTTAATATTTCCACCATCTGTATAACTAATAATGTTTATTACAGAATCACTATTTAAATTTATACCTAATTTATTTGATAATGTATTAAAATCAAAATTTACATTTCTTAAATAACTAGAAGCACTTTTATCATAATCAGATGTAACACTTACTAAATAAGGATAGTAATTACCAAATACATCTAAAGATGATTCTGTTTTACCATTGTTAGTAGAATGATATAGTGCCTCAATATAATTTCCATTATAACTTAAATATTCACCATTTGTGCTTTCAACGGCATTTTTAATTTTATTGTAATAAGTATTATATGAAGACCCCCATTTACTTCTCATTTGATCTGTATCAATATAACTTTGAGTACTAACAGTATCAGTTAACATTTTACCTGTTTGATTTGCTTTTAATGCATACGTTCTAGCAACTACACTTTGAGCCTTTAAAGCTTCGATATTAAAAGAAGCAGGCATTTCAGAAGAAACAACACCTATGATATATTCCTCCAAATTTATAGTTTGCATTGTTTCATTACTCCTTTTTATAGTAATATTGGGACCACTAGGCTGAGTTATAACATTGTTATTGCTTTTATCAATAGTACTAGATGAGCTACTTTCATTATTTTTAACATAATTATAGTTGCTTTTAGTATTATTACTTGTTATTTCATTTTTAGAAGTAACATTTTCTTCTATGACATTACTAATAACTTCAATATTACTTGTTTTTTCTTCTTCTACTAACTTAGCAACTACCTCATTTTTAAAACTTGGAATATATTTAATATTTTCACCAGTTATTTCTTTATTAAAATTAGTTAATAAAATAGATCCAATTATTATTCCAGAACATGTAAGAATTATTTTTTTATTTCTTAAATTTATTTTTTTACTAACAATATAATCTTTTATTTCATCAATAACATTTTTACTTTTCTTGTTAAAACTTCCAAATTCATAGTTAATATCTAGTTCTAAATAAAGTATATTATCTTTAATTGTATAACTTTTAAACATATAATTCACCATTACTAATTTGAACACTTTTTTTGTTTAAATACTTGTTATTTAAAAAATTATATGTTATATTAATAGAGTAAATTTTATGGCGGAATTGGTGAAGTGGTTAACACGGCAGATTGTGGCTCTGTTATGCAAGGGTTCGACTCCCTTATTTCGCCCCATTTAAGAAATTTTGCTCATTTATTTGAGCTTAAATAAAAAAATATTTCAAAAGGAAGAGTTTATCTCTTCCTTTTACTTTACTAAACTAATAGTCGAGTTAAAAAAATAAAATATGTAGTATAATTAACTTGAGGTGGGAAGTATGGATAATAATAAAATAGGAAAATTCATCGCACTTAAGAGAAAAGAAAAGAATTTAACACAACAAGAACTTGGTGAAAAATTATTTGTAACAGATAAAGCAGTTAGTAAATGGGAAAGAGGACTTAGTCTTCCTGATGTAGCGCTTTTAGGTAAACTTGCAAATGTATTAGATACAGATATATATGATATTTTGCAAATAGAAAAACAAGAAGAATCAAATGTTGATATAGAAAAAATTTTAGAAGAAGAAAAAGTTAAAATAAAAAAGCAATTAATTAAAAGAATACTAGTAATATTTGTTCCAATAGTTATCATTATTTGTATAATATTATTTAAACTTATACCTTTTGGATACAATATTGAACATGTAAGATATAATCATAATACTGATAAATTAATAGATCTAGGAATACCTAAGTTTTCATTTTTTATGAAAAATACTGAGGATAGTTATTCTTATAAAAATTTAAGGGGAAAGAAAGTTTTAAAAAGTGAAGTAAAAGAATTCTTAGTTACGTTAGATCACATTTCTTGTTATGATAAAATTTATTATTATAATTCAATATCCAATACAACTATAATTGATTATAAAATAAGTGGAAATCCATTATATAACAATATATCTTATAGCGTTAGAAATGGTAATTATTGTGACGCATTAAAATTAAATGAATACTCTAAAAAACTAGGTAAATTAAATACAAATTTTATTCTTTATGGTGAAGATAATAATATTAGTGTAGAATTTTTACCTAGAGTTATTACCAAAAATAATGAAAATGAATATAATGCTTCATTATTAATTAGGTCAATTAGTGAAAATAAGATATTAGAAAAATCATCTGGAACTTTTGAAATAGATAATGACATACTTACATATAAAAGAACGAATTCTTTTTCAGAGGATTCTGTAGCTATACCATTAGAATCTAAATTTGTTATAAAAAAGAACAATTTAATACTAAAAGATAATTATTTAAGTGATTATGTTAGAAGTATTACTTTAAGGTAGGTGAAAAAAATGAAAAATATTTTAAAAAAAATAAAAGAAAATATACTTGTTTCTGATTTGATTTTTATATTCGTTAATATAATTCTTAATTTTATTTTATATTTATTAAATATAAGATTTAGAATATGGGTAATAATATTAATTGTATGTATATCTGTATTAGGTTTTATAATTGGTATAATTAAAGAAATATATAAGACTTTTGATAATAAAAAACAAAATATAATTCTTACTATTTTGAGCATTATATCAATATTATTGTTATTATTAGTATTTTTGCCAATCATAGGTTTAACGTTTGTTTTTAAATATATGCCAGAACATACAGTTACTTTAAATGATAAAAAATATGTTGCGGTTGTAAGATCATTCTTACATGTAGATGTAGATTATTATAATTATTATGGACCATTTCTTATGGGTACTAAAGTTAAAGTACATGGTTATTTTGGTAAAGGTGGTTATGATCCTTTTGAAAAAGGAAGAACAAATCCATATGTAGAATATACATATTATGATAATAATGGAAAAGTAATAAAAAAAACACATACTTCATTAAACATAAATAATGAAGTAGAAGAAATTAGTGATTATGATTCAAGTTTAGATAATATAAAAATTAATGAAAGTGATAGATATTTACTTCCAGAAGATGCAGAAGTCTTATATGAAAAAAAGTTTGGTAAAACTATTTTAAGATTTGTTAAAGTAGATAATGTGCTTGCAGGAAATATTTTAGTTAGTGTTATAAAAAGTACAGATAATGGTAAAAATTTTTATTCAGTAACAGATAATGCTTTACAAGTTTCAGAAGAATCAAAATACAAATTCTTAAATGAAAAATTAGGTTTTGCATCAAAAAGTAAGAATATATTTTTAGAAGAAAATAAAGCAAGTTTATATGTAACAAATGATGGTGGTAAAACATTTTCAGTATCAAAAATAGTGTATGAAAATGATAATGTTGAATATATAACAATAGAAAAAATGCCTTATTTTGAAAATGAAATATTAAAAATGAAATGCTCTATCTATGAGTTAAAAAATGATAAAAGTGGATATGAAAATAAAGCATTAATATTTAAAAGTATAGATAATGGGTTAACCTTTACACTTGAATAATAAAATATGATATAATTATTTAAGAAGTATAGAGGTGAATTAACATGAAAGATATAACAAAAAGAATACTCACAGATGCATTTAAATCACTTGCAAGTACAAAAAATATATCTACTATAACAGTAAAAGAAATAACTGATAAATGTGGACTTAAAAGACAAACATTTTATAATCATTTTAATGATAAATACGATTTAATAAAATGGATATATTTAAATGAAGTTATATCAAAGATTGAAAATGAAGATGATTGGACAGTAAAATATAAAGAAATATTCAAATATTTTCTAGAAAATAAAAATATGATTTTAAATATATATAATTGTGAAGCACAAAATTATTTAATTCACTTTATATTAAGGCAATCAAAACCAATTATAGAAAAAGTAATAGATGAAAAAAGTAAAAATTATGATATAAATAAAGAAGATAAAAACTTTTTATGTTTATTTTATTCAGGAGCATTAGGATCATTAATTATAAACTGGATAGAATTTGGTATGAATGATGAAATAGATACATTAATAAGTAAAGTTCAATTATTGTTAGATGGTAATATAAATAATTATATAAGCATGACAAAATTAAATAAGTGTCAAAAATAGTGACACTTGTTTTCTTTTGCTTTTTATTTTTTTAAAAGAAAATAGTATTATTAAAAAGAAAGGTAGGAAAAAGAATATAATGTTAAATTAAGTGCATTATATAATTGGAAAGGGAAAAAAGTATGAATAATAAAGAAATAAACGAAAAAATTGAAAAAATGAATGATGAATTAAATAAACTAAGTGCAAAAATAAAAGATTCAACGGATACTATGGTTATAAAAAGCATGTATGCTAAAGATGAGTTAGATGAAAAAATAAAAGAAGCAAGAAAAAATTTAGATGAAACAAAAAAAGTTTTAAAAGAAAAAAGTGAAAATGGCAAAAAAGTATTTTCAAGTCATTTAAGTAAAATTGAAGAAAATATAGAAGAAGCTAAACAAAAATTTGAAATAAAAAAAGAAGCAAGAGATAAAGAAAAACTAGAAAAATATATAGATAATAAACTAGAATATACATCTAGTTGTATAGCATTATCATTAGCGGCTATAGATGAAGCAAAACTTTCATTTTTAGAAGCACTAGAAGCACAATCAGAATATGATGAATTATATAAATAAAGAGTATAGTAATGTACTTTTTTTACACTCTTTTTTAAATAAAACTTTATTTTTATACCATATCTGGGTTATAATAAATATTGGAGGATGAATATGGAACAGTTTATAACAGATACGGTAAATTATATAACAAACATAATGAGTAATCTTGGTATTTTTTCAGGAGTATTTTTAATAATATTAGAATCTATGATTCCAATACTTCCACTTGCTGTTTTTATTGCCCTTAATGTAATAACATTTGGCCCAGTATTAGGTTTTCTAATATCATGGATATCAACAGTAATAGGTTGTATGATTGCATTCTTTTTATGTAGAAAACTAAGACAAAAATTTGATAAAAAATATAAAGATAATAAACAAATAAACAAGTTTAAAAAATATATAGGTAAAATGTCATATAGTAATTTAGTAATATTACTTGCAGTACCATTTACCCCAGCATTTGCAATTAATATAGGTGCTGGTTTATCTGAAATAAGTCCTAAAAAATATTTTTCAGCACTTATGATAGGTAAGATACCAATGGTATATTTTTGGGGATTCATAGGAAAAAGCTTAATTGAAAGTATAACAGATCCTTATACACTTGCCCAAATTGCAGTAATGTTAATTTTAGCTTATTTGGCTAGTAAAGTTGCAAATAAATTTATAAAATAGGAGAGTATTATGGAGTATATTATTATAGGATTATTAGTATTAATTATTATTTTAGTAACAGTATCATTATTTAAAAATATAAATGAAAGAAATATAACGGATAGACTTAGTAAGCTAGAAGTGGATTTAACAAAAGAACTAGGTGAATTTAAAAATGATATAAATAGAAATGTAAGTGAAGATTTTAATAAACTAAATGAAAGAATTGAACTTAGATTAAACATTATTAATGAAAAAGTAAACACAAGATTAGATGAAAATTTTGATAAAACTAATAAAACATTTTCTTCGGTATTAGAACGATTAAGTAAAATAGATGAAGCACAAAAAAAGATAGATAGTTTATCAAGTGATATAGTATCACTTCAGTCTGTACTTACTGATAAAAAAAGTAGAGGAATATATGGTGAAGTAAATTTAAGTCATATTTTATCTAGTGTATTTGGTGAAAAAAATGACAAAATATATAGATTACAATATTCATTTAATAATGGCACAATAGCAGATGCAGTTCTTTTTGCACCAGAACCACTTGGAGTAGTCGCAATTGATTCAAAATTTCCACTTGAAAACTATAGAATAATGGTTGATAAAAAACGTAGTGTAGCAGAAAGAGAACAAGCTGCAAAATTATTTAAAATAGACGTTAAAAAGCATATAGATGCTATAGCAAATAAATATATAATTGAAGGTGTAACAAGTAATCAAGCAATTATGTTTTTACCAGCAGAAGCTATATTTGCAGAACTTAATGCATATCATAATGATATAATTGAATATGCATACAAAAAAAGAGTATGGATTACATCTCCAACTACTTTAATGAGTACATTAACTACAATTGAGGTAATAATTAAAAATATCGAAAGAGACAAATATGCAAAAGTAATTGCAAGTGAATTATCTAAGTTATCGATTGAATTTTCAAGATATAAAGAAAGATGGGACAAACTATCAAGAAGCATTCAAACTGTTAGTAAAGATGTAGAGGATATACATACTACTACTGAAAAAATAACTAAAAGATTTGATAGTATTAATAAAGTAGAAATAGATGACAAATTAAAAATAGAATAAAAGGAAGCAATCGCTTCCTTTTTAAAATATTATAAAAGTTAATAATCCAACTATAAAACAATATAGTGAAAAATATATTAATTTACCCTTTTTCATAATATCGATAAATAGTTTAGCAGCAAAATAAGTTACTATTCCAGCTGCAATCATACTTACTGTATATGGTATTGCAAGAGTACTAAGATTATTTGCCTTAATAAGATCACTAACACCAAGTACCATACTTGCAACACTTATTGGTATATAAAGCATAAATGAATAATTTAATGCAGTATCTCTTTTTAGATCACTTTTCATACCACCAACAACAGTCGCACCACTTCTACTAATACCAGGAAGAAGCGCTACTACTTGAAATACCCCAATTTTAATAGCATCTTTAACTGTCATATCTTTTTTATCTTTAGTCCCTTTTATATCTTTTATCATAAATAAAAGTATAGAAGTTATTATAAGCATAAGACCTACTAATTTAGTAGTAAAGTATTGTTCTATTAAGTCTTTTACAAATAATCCAAATATAGCCGCAGGAATAGTTCCAACTACTATTAACCAAGCATATTTATAATTTACTTTATACTTGTCTTCTTTTGTTTTAATATACATAAAGAAATCTTTAATAATATTAACTATTTCTTTTCTATATAATATTAATATAGCAACAAGTGAACCAAAATTTACTATAATTTCAAAATTCATATCACTTAACACTTCGCTATTAAAAAAAGACTTAAATATTCTTAAATGACCACTAGAAGATACTGGAAGTGGTTCTGTAAAACCTTGGATAATTCCTAATAATAAATATTTTAATAATAACATTTTCTTTCACCTCTTATTATAATTATATAATATTTTTTTAAAATAATAAATAGAATTATGTAGGTGATTATATTGTCTTTTAGATTTTTATTATTTTTATTTGGATTCGGCATTACAGTTATTGGCTTCTCATATATAATAATTTATTTAAATTTAATGTCGCTTGGGTATAATTTTTTAGAATATGTAAAATTTATAAGTAGACGTATAGAATGTTTAAATGTTCTTATAGGAATAGTAATTATGTCTATAACCATTTTTACAAAAGGAGGAAAAGATGAATTACATTTATGATATAACTTTAAATTTGAATAAAAATAATCTTTATGAATTTTATGAATGGAGAGAGGATGATGTACCTGAATTTATACTTAAAATTCCAATTTATAAAATAGATAAAAATGCTTTTTTTGATATAAGAAATAATAATATAATAGTTGATAAAGATTTTTTGATAACTATATTTGATAAAACAGAGGTTTATACTGAAGATGCGATAAGTTTAATAAGATATGCAGCATTATTTTCAGATGGTGATAATGTAATTGGAATAGAATTTGATTCATCAGGTAATAGTTATATGAAAAGTAATCTAAGCATTGATGATGAATCTGAGGTTTTAGAAATAATAAAAGATATAAAGTATACTTTGTTAGATTATAAAGTTAAAAAAATTAATAATTTGCAAATAAAGTTATTAACAAGAAAAGAAAAAGAAGAAGAAGAGTATTTGCTAAATAGGGTGAATTCTATGTACAAAAATAATGAAACAGAAAAATTAAAGTACATATTTTATGAATTATATAATGAAAAATTAGATAACCTAGAAAAAGTTTATAGCAAGCTTATAAATGCTGTTAAAAATAATGAAAGTAAGGTAAAAAGATTATTAGAAATTATAAGTTTGATGGAAAATAAAAAAATTGTGACGAATAATTCATAATTTTTTTTGTTATAGATTGATTTTATTTACAAAAAATGGTTTAATATTAGTATATATCATAGTACGGAGGGTATAGTTATGGATAAGGTAAAAAATTTTATATTAAGATATAAAGTAACACTAACAATGGTGTTATTATTAGGCATTTCACTTACCGCTTATTTTATCGCAAGTGCAAATGAAGACCCATATGAAAATAAGATTGAGGTAAAGACAAGTAATGTAACCATAGAGGATGGTACCGCTAATGTTGATGGAAATTTTGATGCTAATGATGAACCAGGAAATGATAGCTCAGATAGCAATCATATTGTTCGTAATTTTGATTCTATCATTTATAACATAGAATACACATTAGGATTTAAAGATGATAATGATGAAGAAAGTACAGATACAACTAGAAATATAATTATAGATGTATTAGTACCAAGTAACTTAAATGCACAAGTGACATCTGAATTATCTTCATCACCAGAGGGATATGTACCAGAAGAATTAGAAATAAATGGTACTAAGTATAATTATTATACATTAGAATATAAAAATTCATCTATGATAAATTCAAATACAGCAAATGTTGTGTTATCAAATATCAATTCAACAAATAATACGGAAATTTTACCAATAATAAGGATAAGAGAAAAAACAGATAATAATTTTAGTGATATAACAAGCGATACTGCATTAGAATCTATTACTAATGTACTTACAGATTCCGATAAAGTAAAAGTAAGTGCAGTAGATAAAATAGCAGTAAAATTATATCCAGGAACAATAAAAAATGATAAATCTACAGGAATTACTGCCATTCCTATTGGAATTGTACTTTATATTCCAAGAGATGAAAATAGAGGCATAAAAGGTGTGCAAGTACCTTCTTCTACAAGTTATGATATGCATATAAAATACATTGAGGGTGATGGAAATATTTCATATCTTGATAAAGGTGACTATGATGAAAATAAATTTAATGTAAAAAATCTACCAAATTCATATAAAAATGGTAAAAATGCTAATATTGGTTATGAAGAAATAACAACAATTGAAGGTGACAAGAAGACATATAAATTAAATTTCGAGAATATTAATTACAATACTGATACAACAAATATAGGAACAAATGAAAAGGAAGAATTTGTATCTTATGTTAGTTCAAATGTTTTTGCAGTTAATTCAGAAAAATTAAGTAATAAAGATGCACTTATACAGTTTGAAATGAATAATGATACTGTACAGGTACTTGATAATTATGTGGAATTTGTTGGTGATTATTCAACTAAAATAGATTTTATAAATTCATCAAATATAACAACAACTATTGATAAAAATGTTACATTTGAAACACCGGGTGAAGCAAAATACAATTATAATGAAGAATTTTACATTCAAAATACAATAACATATGCTGAAAAATCAGGAGATGTACTAAAAAAAGGATTAACAAATTATATTAAGATTGATAATTCAATGATAAAGTTATTAGATGTTGGAAACTTATCTGATGAAACGTTGGATTATTATATTAATGTTTCATCATCAAATGAAAAACAAAATACTGATTTAACTACAGAAGGATTGTATAAAGTGTCATATGGTGTTGGAGAATGGAATATAGCTAATTTTAAAATAAAGGATGGAGCACCAAGCTTTTGCCCTAAAAATTTATCTAAGCTTACTAAAGATGAGTTAATGAATTATTATGGTGGTCCATGTATTGAAGAAATCGACGGTAAAGTTAAGTGGTATGATTCAATCGCTACGTTAGCAGAAGAAGACGAAAATAATAGAAATAAAATTATATTATTCAAATATCAATTCAATCAAGAATACTATCCAGCAACTAAGACAATTATAAGATTAAAAGCAAAGGCAGTAAATAATATATCAAATATTGGAAAAACAACTCAAATTGTATCAAGAGGTACAACGATAGATGATAATAAAATATACTATTTGTCTGGTGTTTCAAGAAAATCTGTTGCTGATTTAAAAGCAGATTTATATTATACAAAAACAGAATATAATAGCTTACATGAAAAAGTTGATAATACTAATATACCAAATAATGAGTACGGTAATACAATCTTAATAACTCCATTTAAAGTAACTCTATCTGATATTGAAGTAAGAGATAAAAATGATTCTAAAAAGAATACAATATATTCAGGATTTACAGATCCAATATCAATAAAGATAAGTCCTATATTAAAAAAATCAGATCCTAATGCTACATTTAAAAATGCAACATTACATATATATTTGCCTAGTGAACTTGAATTGACTTATGAACAAGGGGATTTAGAACTTACTTATGTTGGAAATAAGGTAATAAATGATATTAATTATAATGAATATAAATATACATATACAGAAGATGATATAAAGTATGGTAATGCGAGTGTTGTAGATAGTCTACAATTACATGCATATATTGGTATAGCTGTATCTGATGATACTTTAGCAAATGTAAGAGCAACAATAGATGCTATATTAAAACCTAATATTGATGCAACAACAGAATTTGGAACATACACAACAGAAGAATCAAGAAGTAAAAATGTAAATATATTGTTAAAAAATACCAATGTAATAAATACTATAGGAAAGATGAGTTCATCCACTTATTTTGAGAAAAATGGTGAAATGATTTATAATATGAGAGCGGCAAATATATCAGGTGAAGAGAAGAGTTTATCTTTGATAAAAGTAATTCCATATTCTGGTGATTCTGTAGGTGAAGGTTCAGAATTTGATGGAAATATATCTGTAAGACTTGCAGAAACTTTACCAGCAGGTTATGAGGCATATTATACAAAAGAAAATTCAAAAACTTTATTAAATAAGGAACTAAGCTCATCTAATTCTAACAATTGGACAAAATGGACAAACTATACGAATAATGTTTCAGGTATATCGGCAATAAAAATTGTTGCGGTAAATAAAATTCCTAACAATGGATATTTTGCTGGCAACGGGATAAACTTGATTATGAAAACTTCTGGAAATAAAGAAGGGGACGAATATTATAATAATTTTTATATATTAAGTACAACTAAAAATACTTGTACAGAAGAAGAAAAAGATTGCAATGGGGATAAAAATATTACAACTCCAGTAGCATCTAATATAAGTTATGCCTCTGTTTATAATAGAGAAATATCAGGGTATGCTTTTGAAGATTATGATTATAATGGATATTATAGTACATCAGAAAAAAGATTGAATGATGTTGCTGTTAGTATATATAAAGTAAAATCATCAGATGGTAAAGTTAATTTAGAAAATGACGAACTTTTAGGAGATTCTATAACAGATAAAAATGGTTATTATAAATTCAAAGGATTATCTCAAGGAAATTATTATATAAAATATACATACGACTGTGATAAATATACTGTTACAGAACAAAATAAGGTTGATGAGAATATAGGTGATACCTCTGATATAGATTCGGATGCAAGTATGATATCTGGAACTTGTGATGCAATATCTAGAGTAGTAACATTAGATAATAAAAATGTTAAGCAATCTCATATAGATATAGGCCTTAGAATAAGACAAAATTTTGGCGTAAATATAAAAAAATATATTACTAATGTTGTTGTAAATTCTAATAGAGGTACTAGTTCATATGATTATGACAAGCAAACAAAAGTAAAGATAGATGTTAAAAATTTAAAGAATACTACATTTAGAGTTACATATAAATTTGAAATAGAAAATTCTAAATATTTTCCAGGAACTATTGGTACAATAATAGAAACAATACCTGATGGAATGACTTTTGATAATAAACTTGCGGCAAATGATGGCTGGTATTTAAATGGAAATAATTTATATTATTCAAAATTGGCAGGAACATTAATATTACCTGGTGAAAAATATTATATGACAATTGTACTTGATTTAAAAACAGATAATGGTGGTACATATGTAAATTTTGTATCAGCACAAGACTTAAAAGTAATGGATACAAGTGTTAATTTATTAGAGGGTATCGAAATCAAAGATAAAAATGGTAACACAATAAATAGAAAATTAAACAATAGTGGGAAATAGGAGGTAATAGTATGAAAAAATTTATAATAATAACTTTAGCTTTTTTGTCCGCATTAATATTACCTCTTTTTAGTGTTAATGCAGAAACATTTAGATTTAAAAGAATGCCATTAGGAAGTTTTATTAATTATTATCCAACAGATGATATGTATATAGGAAGAGGTTCTGAAACGATTAAACTAGAAATACATAGTTTAGGTGGATATAATTATACGGATGTATATGGTATTGTAGATGATAATAATAATGTAACTCAGGGATATTGCTTGTCTTTAGGAAAACAGGTATATAGTGGTGCTTCTTTGGGAAAACATTTAGGCTTTGGAGAACTTAATAATTCTTTTGGTCATAATATGCTCGGAGATATAAATAATAATGCAACAGAGCTTGCAACTCAAGCAGTGCTTAAAAATATACTCGCAAGTCAGGGTAATCTTGGTGGAATAGATAGTTATGTTGGAGGAACATATGTTGCAGATAGTAGTGATAAATCTGTAGGCTCATGTAATAATTCTACAACTTGTGCAAGATTTTTTGCAACACAACTACTTGTATGGGAAGTAATGACAGGCGGAAGAACTGGGGAACAAGGATATACTAAAAATCCACAAGGGAATTTAGCTTATCAAGATTTTGTAAAAAGTAATGCAACTTTAAGAAGTGCGTATAATTCTATATTGGATGATGCAGAAGAATTATCTGATCCTAATAGATTAGCATTAACTGGTGAAACAATTACTTTAAATTGGAGTGATGCTAATGATAGATATGAATCTAACAATGTAACTCTAGGTAATTATAATTATGTTAATCCATTACCAGATGGTGTATCAATAACATCAAAAGACAGTAATAATAATGTGTTAATATATTCTACAAAACAATATAAAAATCCTGAAACAATAAATATAGAATTAAGAAGAGGAAGTACGACAAACTCAACATTTACTTGGTATAAATTTACAAATCATAGTGATGCTCAAGATATTTTGATGGGTAATTATGGTTTATCAGTTTCTAGTAATTTTTATATACAAACAGAAACAGGAAAATTCAATATTTCAAAAATAGATTCTGAAACAAAAGAATTATTACCTGGTTCAAAATTTGAATTACTAAAATGTAAAGGCAGTAATTGTGAAAAGAGTGAATTAGTAAGTGAGATAGATCTTACTAATAACGCAGAAGAAGTAGAAGTAAAGGTAAATAAATCTGGTAAATATATACTAAGAGAAACAGTGGTACCATATGGATATACTAGTTTGCAAGAATTTATATTTAAAATAAATATTAGAAACACTGGAACAGTAATATCAGATGTACCAGGTACAGCACCTGTAAATATAAGAAAAGATGAAAATGGTATATATAAAGAAAGTTTAGTTGTTGAAAATAAACCTAAAACAATTACTATTCGCAAAATTGATGGTCGAGATAATAGTGCAGTAAATGGTGCTACTTTTCAGGTTAAGGACGAAAATGGTAATCTAGTAAAATTCAATTTAGATAATACGGGAATTTATAGATATAATGCAAATGGTAGTATAACGGATATTGTTAATCCTTCAAGTAATGAGTACAGATTAGCACTATTACCTAAAGGTAAATATACTATAGTTGAAACTAATGTTCCATATCCATATGTACTTGCAGGTAAGCAACAAGACAGAGAAACTAAAATATTAATTGATAATAATTCGGATTTACAAGTTTATAATTCTAGTACAAAAAATTATGATAAAGTAAATAATGCTGTGGTAACTGCTAAAAATTTCTTAACCAAAGTAGAAATATTAAAGGCAGGTACCTCTGGTAAAGTATTACCAGGTGTTCAATTTGAACTATATGATAGTAAAAAAACAAAGCAAATACCACTTTTAAAAAATGCGAATACTGGAGAATATGAATATTCTCCACTAGCAACAAGTCCAATTCAGATAATAACAAATGATCAAGGTAGAGCTACAATAAACTATTTGCCAGCAGGTAAGTATTATTTAAAGGAGACTGTTACTATTGATGGTTATGAAATAACTAAAGAAAATGAATGGACAGAAATAGATGTTGTAGTAGGTAAAGATTCTGCTCCTATTATTTATAAATCAATTAGTAATGCAAAAGGTGAATTTAGTTTTTATAAGATAGATGAAGATGGTAATTATTTAAGTGATGGTAAATTTAAACTTCAAGTTTATAATGAAAAAACATCTAGGTATGAGGATGTAGCGCTTATATATCATGAAAAAGAAAATTATTATACAATAGACAAAACAGGCGAAAGTGATATATACATATTTACTCCTATAAATGGTATTGTAACCTTTAAAGAAATAGATGCAAAAACTAAATATCGTATTGTTGAAATAGAAGCTCCAGAGGGATTTGTATTACCAAAAGAAAGTGAAGCATATGTAGATCTTGTAGTAAGTGAAAATGGTTATGTATCAGGTAATCCTATATTGATAAATAAAAAAGTAACTGTTGAGGAAGAAGCAAGTGCACAAGCTGAACTTGTAATCAATATATCAACAGGTCAAGATAGAATAAGATATGCTTTAATAATTGGTGGTATACTTACAGTAATTATTGCGTTATTTGTAATAAAAGGAAAATTAAAAAAATAAATTTTAATTTTCTTTTTTATTTTTGTATAAAATATGATTATTATTCCAAATTATTTAAAGAAGGAGGAATAATATGAAAAAATTTATTGTTGCATTAATGGTAATATTTTTATCTGCATGTACTTTAGGAAAAGCAGTAACACCTAGACAAAAAGTATCTGAATTTTTGGATAAATATAAAAATCAAAATACTGATGTAATATCTCAATTAGATGAAACAATTAAAACTGATATAACAGATCAAAAACAAAGAGATAGATATAAAACATTAATGTTAAATCAGTATAAAAATATGGAATATGAAATAAAAGATGAAATAATAGAAGATGATAATGCTGTTGTAGAAGTAGAAATAACAGTATATGATTATGCTTCTGCACTTAAAAATTCAAATACATATTTAAATGAACATTTAGATGAATTTAAGAAAGATTCTAAACAAACAATAAATGAGGTAGAAAAAGCTGCAGAAAATGTAAAAGAAGGCGTAGAAAATACTGCTGAAGGTGTAAAAGAAGGAATAAAAGATGCAGCTGAAGGAGCTAAAAATGCCGCAGATACTGTTAAAGATAAAGTAAATGAAGCAAAAGATAATCTTACAACAACTACAGATTATGATGAATCAAAATATATGGATTATAAATTATCTGAAATGGAAAAAGTAACAGACAAAGTAAAATATACTATTGAATTTACTTTAACTAAAACAAATGGAGAATGGCAACTAGATGCATTAAGTAATTCAGATATAGAAAAATTACATGGAATATATATTTCATAAGACTATTTATAGTCTTTTTTTCATATATTAATCTAGAGGTATGAATATGAAAAAAATTCTTTTTACATTAATAATTTTCTTTTGTTTTAAAACTAGTATATATGCACTTAGTATACCAAGTAATAATGCTATACTTATGGATTCTGATACCGGAAGAGTATTATATTCTAAAAATATAGATGAAAAACATTTAATTGCAAGCACTACTAAGATAATGACCGCAGTACTTGCAATAGAATCTGGTAAATTAGATGATGTAGTAACAATTAATGAAAGTGTACTTAAATCTCATGGATCTGGTATATATGTATCAGTAGGTGAAAAAATATCATTAAGAAACTTAGTTTATGGACTTTTATTAAGAAGTGGTAATGATGCCGCAATAGCAATAGAAGATTACTTAGGTGGTCATGAAAAATTTATAGTAAAAATGAATAATAAAGCAAAAGAAATAGGTATGAAAAATACTGTATTTAATAATGCACATGGATTAGATGATGATGAAACTGGTAACTATTCTACTTGTTATGACATGGCACTTTTAATGAAATATGCATCAAATTTATATGAATTTAGACAAATTGATAGTACTAAAAAAATAATGGTTCAAACAGATTTAAAAACATATTCATGGACTAATAAAAATAAATTATTATTTTCTTATAAATACGCAACTGGTGGTAAAACAGGATATACTGTAAAAGCAAAAAGAACTTTAGTAACAAGCGCAAGTAAAAAAGATATGAATTTAATTGTAGTAACATTTGTAGATAAAGATGATTTTAATACACATAAAAAACTATATGAATATGGATTTTCTAATTATAAAAATTATCTAATAATAAATAAAAATAAAATAAAAATTAAGTCAAAAAAATATAATAATAAATTATATGTAAAAAATAATTATTATTATCCTATGAAAAATGACGAAAGAGATAATATAAATATGAATGTAGTACTATATAAAAATATTATTAATATAACAGATGAGGCAGGTTATATAGAAGTTTTTTATAAAAATAATAGTGTACACAAAGAACCTATTTATATAAGAAAATAAAAATTTTGCTAAATTTATAAAATCATGATATACTTTTACTTGTGAAATTGGAGGTATTATCATGATTAGACTTCAAAAATATATAGCAGATTCAGGTTTTTGCTCAAGAAGAAAAGCAGAAGAATATATTTCAAAAGGAAAAGTAATTGTTAATGGTAATTTAGTAACAGAGCTTGGAACAAAGGTAAATGGTAATGAAGAAATACTAGTAGATGGAAATTCTATTTCAAAACAAGATAAAGAATATTATGTATTATATAAACCAAGAGGCGTAATAAGTAGCGCTAAGGATGATAAAGGAAGAAAAACAGTAGTAGATTTAATAAATACTAATTCAAGAATATATCCTATAGGAAGACTAGATTATGATACAACTGGTATTATATTACTTACTAATGATGGAGAATTTGCCAATTTAATGATGCATCCTAAGAATAATATAGAAAAAACTTATATTGTTAAGTTAAAAGGAATAATAGATGGATATGCAATAAAAAAAATAAAACAAGGTGTTATGGTAGATGGTCATAAGTGCATACCAGATAGAGTTAAATTAAAAAAATTCGATAAAAAAACAAATACTTGTATTGTTGAAATAACAGTTCATGATGGTAGAAATCATGAAATTAAAAAGATATTTGAATCAAATGGTTATCTTGTGGAAAAGCTAAAAAGAGAAACATTTGGTATTATTACACTTGAAGGTTTAACAGTTGGAGAATCAAGAAAACTAACTATAAAAGAAGTAAAACAATTATATGCTTATTCTAAAAGAAAATAAAAATTCTAAGTTAATTCTTAGAATTTTATTTTTCTTCTTTATCTTTAGTATCCTCTTTAACAATAGCGCTAACAGGACAAGAATTTACTGCGTTAAGTGCTTCATCTTTATTTTCATCATTTATACAATCATTATTTACTTTAGCAAGACCATCATCGTCAAAATCAAATATATCACTATTAATTCCAACACACATTCCGCAACCTAAACACTTATCTTTGTCAATTTTTAATTTATCAACATTTACTTCAAAATCCATTTTTCTTTCCTCCATATCAATACAATTATACTATAAAAAATTATAATTTTAACTAATATATTTAAAAAAAACAAAAAATATGGTATTATTTTATTAAAGTAGGTGATTTGTATGATTTCTCGTGTTGATAAATATAATAAGAATAATCAAAATTTAAGTCGTTCTATGAAAAATAAAGATTTATATGATGAAGTATATGCAGATACAAATTACAGTAATATGGTAGTTATAGATGATTCTAATGAAATTGATATATCTAAAATAAAAGAAATAATAGATAATGAAAAGAAAAAGGAAAGAACCTATAAAGAAGAAAGAAAAATAACAGATATATATGATGGTGTACCAGTTTTAGAAGAAGAAAAACCTAAAAAAACTTATGATATAAATGAAGTATTAAGAGAAGCAAAAAGTAAACGCGATATAATAGAAGATGCAGGGGAAAAAAGAAAGATACAAAATTATAATTTTAAAACAAATGAAGAGTTAGAAGCAGAACTTGCAAAAACAAGACAAGTATATGAAAATCTAGTAAAAGAAGAAAAAGAATTGTTAAATATAATGAATACACTTACAAATGTTAGTGATAAAGATTTAGCATTAGATATGTTTTCAGATCTTAAACCAACAGATGATACTATAGTAACAAAACCAGTTAATAGTAACGAAAATACTGTTAATGTAAGACAAATTACAAATGATGATGATTCTAAAGAATATAGTACAGATACATTTATGTTTGATACAAAAGATTTTGAAGGAGTAAAACATATTAGAAACGATGTTAAAAAAACAAGTGCATTTATTAAAGTTTTAATATTTATATTAAGTACAGTATTTGTATTAGCACTTGCATTTATAGTATATAAATATGTATTAAAGTAAGAGATAATAATTATCTCTTTTTTTCATATGTTTAAATAGGTGAAACAATGAAAAAAATAAGGTTAAAATCACATAAAAAATTAAAAATAAGTACAAAAATATCAACAATAATTCTGCTACTCATAATATCAGTTATTTTATTTTTAAATTATGCAAATAAAAAAATACTTCCAGTAATAATGAAACAAGCACAAATAGATAGTAAAAAAATGGCTATAATAATTATAAAGAATTCAATAAATGATGATGTATTAAATATTCTTGAAGAAGATGATATGTTTAATGTTATACAGAGCAATAATGGTGAAATACAAAGTATTGATTTTAATCCTGTTATAATAAATAAATTTTTAAATAAAACAACAAAAGTAGTAAGTGAAAATTTAAAAAATGTAGAAACTGGTAATATTGATGGTATAAGTTTTATAAATAATGAAGATTATGATATAAAAAAATTAAAAAATGGTGTAATATCTGAAATTCCTTTGGGAATAATAACTAATAACGTATTATTATCAAATTTAGGACCAAAAGTACCAGTTAAAATAAATTTAATTGGTAATGTAGTAAGTAGTATAGAAACCAGTGTTAGTAATTATGGCTTAAATAGTGCATTAATTAAAGTTTATGCAAACGTAGAGGTAACAGAGCAGATAATAATACCTTTTACTACTAAAGATATTAAAATAGTGAATAAAGTACCAATTGCAATTAAAGTAATTCAAGGAAAAGTACCAGAATATTATAGTGATGGTAAACTTAATAATAGTTCTAATATATTATCAATACCAATTGAAAAAAATACATAATATATGGTATACTTTATATAGGGTGTATAAAATGAAAAAGGTAAAAGTAGATAATATAGAGTATGAAATAGTAGAAAATTATAGAGATTGTTTTGACGAAGAAGAGTTTATAAATAAATGTACAGACTATTTTTATGACTTTGACTATGTAGTTGGTGATATAGCATACGATAAACTTAGACTTAAAGGTTTTTATGAAGATGATAACAAAAAAAGTACAGATATTAATAAAATTAGCACTTTAAATAAGTATTTAAAGGAAAAATGTGCTTATGGATGCAAATATTTTGTTGCTAAAAGAATAAAACTATGATATAATTCGAATAGTAGAAGAGGTGTTAAAATGGACGAAAAGAAAGTAATGTTTTACATAATAAATGAAGAAGGTATAAGAGAAGATGCGCAGGTACTAGCAAAATACAAATTATCAAATGGTAAAGATTATATAACTTATACTTTTGGAGAAATAAATGATAATAATATGATTAAAATTTATTGTACTGGTATAACAGAAGAAAATCATAATTATTCATACAGAGAAATAGAAACAAATGAAGAATGGACAGAAGTAAAAGATATTATGAAAGAACTTGCTAGAAGTATAGATGAACCAGTACCAGAAAATATTAAATGTGATCTAAAACTATCTGGTGAAGAAGTTTCTGTAAGAAAACCTAAAAAGCTTTTAGTTTCAAAGAAATTTGCAGATGTACTTGCTAGTAAGTATTCTGAAGAAACATCAAAAATTAATGCATTAGAAGATGTTAATATTGAAACAGCTGTTAATACTCCAGCAGACTTCATATTAAATGAACAAGTAGAAGATAAAGAAGATATATTAAATAAAACAATAGAAATTCCTACTTTTGAAGAACTTCAAGCAAGAAATAAAAGAGTAGAATCAGTTATAAATAATGTAAAAAGTGAACCTAAGGTAGAACCAAAAGAAGAAGTAAAATTTGAAATGCCAACAGCAATAGTTCCAGAAGTTACACTTGAAGCTCCTGTAAAACCTGCCCCATCCGCAGATTATAAAGAAAAATTTAAACAAGAAGTAGAACCACTTTTACTTGATGTTTATGCAAAACAACAACAACAAATAGAAGCTTTAGAGGAAGAATTATCAAAAACTAAATTTGATTTATTTGAAAAACAAAAAGAAGCTTTATCTTTAAAGAAAGAAAAAGAAGAATTATCATTAAATAAAACAGAACTTGAAACACAATTAAATGGTGTTCAAGCAAAAATGAATGGTATATTAAATGTTATTCAAGGTAATAACACAAATTCAAAACCAGAAGAATTAGAAGAAGAAAAAATCTAATTCTTTTTTTCCACTAATTACCATGTAATTATTTGTATGAAATGACAAAATTTTCACATTCTATTAATGTATAGGAGGTGAAAACAATGACAAGTTCAAATAAAAAATTAGTTACACCTGGATCAAAAGAAGCTATCGAAAGAATGAAATACGAAATAGCTAACGAATTTGGTGTTCAATTAGGTGCTGATGCTACTGCAAGAGCTAATGGTTCTGTAGGTGGTGAAATAACTCGTAGATTAGTACAAATGGGTCAATCACAAATTAGTGGTAACTACAATATGCAAAATAAATAGTTAAATAAACTATATTAATAGATTAAAAATGGACTATATCATTTACATGTAGTCCATTTTTTTTAAATTAAATTAAAAAAAGTATTTAAAATATTTATAAATATGCTATAATTATTATAAAGTAAACTAGGAGGGATAAGAATGGATGTATCCGCAATAGAAAAATTAAAAGCATTTATGAAATCTAATCCTGAATATAATAAATATCTAGCAGGAGTAGGAACAGATTCAAATGTAATATATGTAAAGAACGAAAAAGGTAAACTTGCAACTGTATCATTAGAAGATCTTGAAAGTGGTAGATTAGATTTAGCTGAATTTAATAAAGAAGATGCTGTTTATAACTATAAAACACTTCCAAATGGTCAAAAACAAAGAATAGTAGAAGAACCACTTAGTTTGAAAAAAGAAGAACCTGAAGAAGAAATCGAAGTTATGGATGATTTTGAACCTGCTAAAGAAATAGTTGAACCAAAGCTTGAAAGATATACATTAAGGGACTTATTTGATGCTATTACAGCTAAAGATATAGATAAAATAGATGATGTACTTATAACTGAATATAGAAATCCTGTAAATGGTACTATCGATATGGATAAAGCAATAGATACAATTACAAATAATTCAGTTAAAGCAGCCGCAACTTATATAAAAGATGAAATTGATTATCCTGAAAAGTTAGAAAACTTTGATATAAAAGGTAACATAATAATTAAGGAAGATCCAAAGCAAAATAATAATAAAGAAGATATAGAAAAGAAAGCATTTATGCCAGTAAAAGTAGTACTTGCATCTTCACAATTAAAAGGTATATCTAAATATGATATTAAAGATATTGAAAATCAATTTAAGGTAAAAGTTGATGATAGAATTAGAACAATATCTCCAGTAATACCTGAAGAAAAGAAAGAAGAAATAGTACCTGAAAAGGAAAATGTACCAAAGCTTTCTTATACACCTGTTAAAAAAATTACAACAGCAGGATTTGCAGATATATTCATATTAACAGTAATTATTCTTGTTTATGCTGCAATTATAATTAATTTAATTTTAAAAATGAAATAAACATATGTAAAATATGTTTTTTTATTTGTTCTTTGTTTAAATAACTATTTATTTGTTGTATAATATATAATGAGGTGAAAGAATGAAAATATTATCAGTTAATGCAGGTTCTTCATCATTAAAATTTCAAATGTATGAAATGCCTGAAGAAACAGTTTTAATATCTGGTGTATTTGAAAGAATAGGACTAGATAGTAGTTTTTATACTATAAAAATAAATGGAGAAAAAATAAAAAAAGATGCAAACTTATCTTCTCATGAAGATGCAGTTAATATTTTAATAAAAGAATTACTTGAAAATAAAGTTATAAGTTCATTAGATGAAATAAAAGGTGTTGGACATAGAATAGTTCATGGTGCAGATAAATATTCTAAATCAGTTGTATTAAATGAAGAAATACTTAAAGATATTGAATCATTTAACGAACTTGCACCACTTCATAATCCAGCAAATATATCTGGAGTTCGTGCATTTATGAAAGAAATTCCAAGTGCAGTTCAAGTAGGATGTTTTGATACAGCATTCCATCAAACATTAAAAGAAGAAAGATATCGTTATGCAGTACCGGATGAATGGTATACAAAATATGGAGTTAGAAAATATGGATTCCATGGTATGAGTCATAAATATGTATCAGAAAGAGTTATGGAATTAATGGACAAAGAACTTGCAAATGTTATTGTTTGCCATATTGGTAATGGCGGAAGTATTAGTGCTGTTAGAGATGGTAAATGTATTGATACTACAATGGGATTTACTCCTAATGCCGGTATAGTAATGGGATCAAGAAGTGGAGATATAGATTATGGTATGATTCCATATATTATGAATAAAACAGGAATGAGTATTTCAGAAGTAGATACTATGTTAAATAAAAATAGTGGTATGCTTGGTGTAAGTGGAGTAAGTAGTGATTTTAGAGACATAGATGCAAAAATAGGAGAAAAACATAAACCTAGTATTTTAGCACATCACTTATATGTAAATTCAATAGTTGGTTATATAGCAAAATATTATGTTGAGTTAGGTGGTATAGATGCACTATGCTTCACCGCAGGTGTTGGAGAGAATGCACCACATATTAGAAGAATGGTAATAGATAGACTTAATTGTTTAGGTTTAAAAATTGATAAAGAAAAAAATGAAGAAATGAGATTTGGAAAAGAAGGAATTATTTCAAGTAGCGATTCATCTGCATTAATATATGTTATACCAACAGATGAAGAAGTAGTAATTGCAAGAGATACTTATAATTTAATATAGAAGTAGAAAAAGGTGTTAGTAATGAAAAAAGCAATATATAAAAAAATAAAAGAATTTGATAAAATAATTATTGCAAGACATATTGGCGCAGATCCAGATGCACTAGGAAGTTCAATAGGACTTAGAGAAATAATAAAAAATACATTTCCTAAAAAAGAAGTTTATGCAATAGGCGCATCATCATCAAAATTTAAATATATGGGAACTGTTGATAAAGTAAAAGAAGAAGATTTTGAAAATGCTTTACTAATAGTATTAGATACTCCAGATTTAAAAAGAATTGATGGAGTAAAAGATGTTAAAAAATTTAAATATGTTATAAAGATAGATCATCATCCAGCAATAGATAACTTTGGTGATATTGCTTGGATAGATGATACAGAATCTAGTGTATGCCAAATGATAATGGAACTTACATATGAAACTAAATTAAAAATGACAAAATATGCTGCAGAAAGATTATTTATGGGTCTTGTTTCAGATACTAATAGATTTTTATTCTATTATACAACTCCAAAAACAATGAGTATAACTTCAAAATTAATAAATGATACTAAAATTAATTTTACAGAACTATATAATGATTTATATGCAAGACCACTTTCTGAAATTAGACTTCAAGGATATATGTATCAAAATCTAATAGTAACAGAAAATGGACTAGGTTACCTAAAAATAACAGATGAAATAATTAATAAATTTGAAGTAGATCCAGCAAGTAGTGGTAATTTAGTAAATAACTTTAATAATATTAATGAAGTTCTTGTATGGGTTACATTTTCAGAAGATATAAAACAAGGATTAATAAGAGTTAATGCTAGAAGTAGAGGACCAGAAATTAATAAAGTTTTAGAAAGATACAATGGTGGAGGTCATAAATTTGCTTCAGGAGCAAGACTAAAAGATCCAGAAGATATAAGAAAAATAGTAGAAGATCTAGATAAATTATGCTTAGAATATCAGAAAAATAATAGAATATAAATACTTTACATATTTATATTTTTTTGTTATCATATATGTATTTTAAGAGGTGAATATTATGAAAAAATATTATGTTAAAATGAATGGTAAAGTATTTAATGTTCCAGAAGAAACATATCTATCATTTAAAAATGAAATGAAAGATAATAAAGAACAAAACTTATGCCCAACTTGTAGAGTATCAAATTGCAGTAAAATAACATATAAAAATATAAATTATTGTGAAGAAATAAATAATGCAATATGTATAGTAGATGAAACTGAAAGAATATTATATAATGGTACAAAAGAAAATGTATATAATGTGATTGAATTTCTTGTGTTTGATTGCAAAATGTATCAAAAATTCAAAGAATTATTAAAAAAATCAAAAGAAGAAATTACAGCAGAAAAACAAGCAGAAAGAAAAAAATCTATACAAAATAGATTATATGAAGAAGAAAGATATAGAAAAGAACAAAGCAAAAATATGAATTCAAAACTAGAACAATCAGTAAAAGATCAAGAATATAGAAGAATCTTACAATATAGAAAAGAACATGAAGAAAAATAATAAAATATAAATATTAGTAATATTTATATTTTTTATTCATATTAAAAAGTAGGTGACAAGATGTTTATAGATAAGAAAAATAATAAATATTATATTAAAATAAATGGTAAAATAACGAGAGCTTCAAAAGAAGAATATATAAAATTTAGAAAAGAATTAAAAAGAAAAAATATTAAAGAATTATGTCTTACATGTAGTCATGAAGATTGTGATAAAAAACTTCATATGAATTTAGAAGGTTCCTTAGATGTAAAAATTGCAACATATATATTAAATGAAGACGAAATTCTTCATAAAAATGGAGAAAAAACAAAAAGACATTTTGTTTTGAATTTCGATGTATTTGACTGTGATAATTATCAAAGATATACAACTGGTAAACAAAATAAAAAGACTTTAAAATATACAAAAGATAACCAAAATTAAGGCATATTTGCTTTAATTCTTTTTATTTGCTATAATGTTAACAGGTGATTTTCATGAAAATTAATACTGTAGAGTTATCAATAAGTGCAGTAAGACAAAGTCAGTATCCTACTGATAACAAACCAGAATTTTTATTAGTAGGAAGAAGTAATGTAGGAAAAAGTAGTTTTATTAACTCTATAATTGAAAGAAGAAATTATGCTAGAGTATCAGGTAAACCAGGTAAAACACAAACATTAAACTTTTATAATGTAAATAATGATTTTTATTTAGTAGATGTTCCAGGTTATGGATTCGCAAGTGTAAGCAAAGAAAGACAACAAAAATTTGGAATGATGATAGAAGAATATATTACAAATAGAGATAACCTAAAAGAAGTATTTTTACTTATTGATTTTAGACATAAACCTACAAATGATGATTTACTTATGTATAACTTCTTAAAGTACTATAATTTAAATATAACTATAATTGCAACAAAAGTAGATAAAATAGGAAAGACTTTAAGAGAAAAACAAGAAAAATTAATAAAAGATACTTTAGGTATAACTGAAAATGATAATTTTATATTATTTTCAAGTTCAACAAAACTAGGCAAATCAAGCGTAACTAATATTATTAGTAAAATTGTATATGGAGAAGAAGAATAATCTTCTTTTTTTTCATATAATTAATTAGGTGGTACAATTGAAAATTGATTATTACAGTGATAAGGTAGTAATATATCTTATAGGTAAGAAAATCAAATTAGAAAATAGTAGTATAAAAGAATTATTAACTAATATATTTGATGTATTAGTTAACGATTATGATTTTGAAATAAATAACAATTACAATATAAATATATATATAAATGAAGTATATGGTATTATAGTTGAACTAATAAATGAAGAAATAATTGAAAAAGAAGATACAGTACATATAAATTTAAATGTAATGAATGATAAATTATTTTTATATGAAATAGATGATCCACTTAAATACATTAACTCTGAGATATATTATTATGATGATAAATACTATTTAAATGTAAAAAAAATGGATATAAACCTATTAGAATACACTACAGTTATATATGACGATACTGTTTATAAGATACTTGGAAGAGGCGTAAAAATTTAAAAACTTCTTTTTTTTAAAATATTATGTTATAATTATGCTGTTTAAAAAAAGAGGTGATTTTTTATGAAAATACCAACAGTTGCGTTAGTAGGAAGTCCAAATGTAGGAAAATCTACTATATTTAATAGATTAATTGGTAAGAAAGTATCTATTATTGAAGATGTTCCAGGAATAACAAGAGATAGAATATATGGTGTATATAATAAAAATGGATATAAATTTAATCTTATTGATACAGGTGGAATAGATGTAGGTAAAGAACTTTTTAATAATGAAATAAAAATTCAAGCAGAGATAGCTATTGAAGAAGCAGATGTAGTAGTATTTGTTGTAGATGGTAAAGAAGGATTAACTGCAAATGATTATGTAGTAAGAGATATTTTATATAAATCAAAAAAGAAAGTAATTGTCGCAATTAATAAAATGGATAACAAAAAACATATGGATAATTTATTTGATTTTTATGAACTTGGATTTGAGCATTATATTCCTATAAGTGGAGAACATGGTTTAGGTTTTAAAGAATTATTAAACGAAATCACTAAGGGATTTCCAAAAGATATAGTTGAAGAAGATCAAGATATATTAAAATTTTGTTTAATCGGTAGACCAAATGTAGGAAAAAGTTCACTTGTTAATGCATTATTGAATGAAGAAAGAGTTATTGTAAGCAATGAAGCAGGTACAACCAGAGATTCAGTAGATACAAAGTTTAAATATGAAAAAGAAGATTATATAGTTATTGATACTGCAGGTATGAGAAAAAAAGGTAAAATATTTGAAAGTGTAGAAAAATATAGTGTACTTAGAGCTATGAAAGCCATTGAAAGAAGCGATGTATGTGTAATTGTTATAAATGCAGAAGAAGGAATTATTGAACATGATAAACATATAGCCGCATATGCTTTAGAAGCAGGTAAACCAATGGTATTTGTAGTAAATAAATGGGATACTGTAGATGATAAAAATGATATTAAAACATTTACTAAAAAAATGAGAGCAGAATTTCAATTCTTAACATATATACCAATAGTATTTTTAAGTGCACTTACTAAAAAAAGATTACATACACTTATGCCAGAAATAATAAAAGTATATGAAAATTCAAGAAGAGAAATAAAAACAAGTTTACTTAATAGTGTTATTTCAGATGCATATGCCTTAAACCCAGCACCTTCATATAAAGGAAGAAGACTTAAAATATATTTTTGTGCCCAAGCAGGAGTAACACCTCCTAGATTTAATTTAAATGTAAATGATAAAGGATTAGTACACTTTTCATATGAAAGATATTTAGAAAATAAAATAAGAGAAAATTTTGATTTTGAAGGAACACCAATAGTATTACAATTTAAAAATAAAGGTGAAGAATAGTAGTAACAAACTCTAGGTAAATGACATATATTAAACTAGAGGTGGTTACCAAATGAATTTAAGTGATAACTTTTTTAAAAAAGTAGAGAAAAAAACAAATGTAAAAAAATCAACAATTATGAATCTTGCACAAAAATTGCAAGGAGATAATATGAAAAATGAGGATACTCTAAGAGAAGTAATACATGAACTTAGTTCTATGACTGGCAAACAAGTAAGTAAAGAACAAGAAGATAAAATAATAAGTGCTGTTGTTAACGATAGAGTACCAGATAACTTAGATAATATGTTATAAATTAGAAGAATAAATTTATTTTATTCTTTTTTTGTAATATGTAACCATTTAATTCATATAGTTTAATAAAGAAAGTAGGGATTAAATGGAAAAGATAGATATTATAAAGAGTATATCAGAAAGAACTGGTGGAGATATATATTTAGGTGTAGTTGGGGCAGTTAGAACAGGTAAATCTACATTTATAAAGAAATTCATTGAAAATGTTGTAGTACCTAATATTGAAGATGAATATGAAAGAAAAAGATGTTTAGATGAGATTCCTCAAACTGCTCAAGGTAAAACTATTATGACTATAGAACCTAAATTTGTTCCAAGTAATGCAGCTAAAATAAAGGTTGATGACTTTTCTGCTAATATAAGATTAGTTGATTGTGTTGGTTATGTTATACCTGCTGCTAAGGGGTATGAGGATGAAATGGGAGAACCAAGAATGGTTAAAACTCCTTGGTATGATGAAGATATTCCTTTTGTAGAAGCTGCAGAGATAGGTACTGAAAAAGTAATTAGGGATCATTCTACAATAGGTATTGTAGTAACAACAGATGGTAGTATAGGTGATATTTCAAGAAATAATTACTTAGATGCAGAAAATGAAGTAATAAGTGAACTTAAAGAAATAGGTAAGCCATTTATTGTACTTCTAAATTCTACTCACCCAACACTTCCAGAGACAGAACGACTTGCGGAAAAATTAAAAGAAGAGCATAATGTACCAGTTATACCAATAAGTGTTGAAACTATGAATGAGAAGGATGTATATAACATTCTAAGGGAGGCTTTATATGAATTCCCTGTACTTAATGTTAAAGTTGATATTCCAGATTGGATAGCATGCTTAAAACCATCGCATCCTCTTAAGAAAATATATATCGATCAAATAAGAGAATGTGTAGTAGAAGTAGATAAATTAAGAGATATAGAAACAATAAATACTCACTTTAGAAGTTGTGAACAAATAGAAAAATCTTATTTATCAAGCGTAAATCCAGAACTTGGAGAAGTTACTATAACATTAAAAGCACCTAATAATTTATATGATGAAGTATTAAAAGAAGTAATGGGAACAAGTGTTAATAGTAGATCTAAACTTCTTTCTATATTTCAAGAATATAATGATACTAAAGAAGAATTTGAACAGTATAAGAGCGCACTTAAGATGGTTAAAGAAGTTGGATATGGTATTGCAATACCAACAATTAATGATATGAAGTTAGATACTCCAGAAGTAGTTAAACAAGGTGGAAGATTTGGTGTTAAATTAAAAGCAGTCGCACCATCTATTCATATGATTAGAGTAGATGTAGAAAGTACATTCGAACCAATTATAGGTTCAGAAATTCAATCAAAAGAATTAATAAACTATTTAACTAAAAATCAAGAAGAAGGCGCAGATAATATTTGGAAAAGTGAGATATTTGGTAGAAGCCTAGACGAAATAGTTCAAGAAGGAATACAAGCAAAATTATCACTTATGCCAGACAATTTAAGATATAAACTCCAAAATACACTTACTAAAGTTGTAAATAAGGGTTCTAATAATTTAATAGCTATAGTTTTATAATAACATTTAAACTAGAAAACAATTAAATACTGTTTTCTTTTTTTATGAAAATATACAAAAAAATTAAAAAAATCAATTTTTTTAGGGGACAATCACCTATTTAAAGCAAATATATATTTTGAAAGGTGATGAAAATGAAAAAAATAATTAAAGCAGTAATAATTTCAGTATTTGTATTTTTTTGTTCTGTATTTAATGCAAATGCTCTAGAAAATGATTCGGAATTAAAAACAGAATACATTGATAAGGTTTATGCTTATCACTATAAAAGAGGAATATTAATGTCCTATGGTAAACTTCCATTTAGGTATCAAAATGGTAAGTTATCATATTGTATTGAACCTTGGAAGGTAATAAATACAAAATTATATACTTCAACTAATGATTGGACACAATCTGGTTATACAGATGAAGAAAAAAGACAAATGGAACTTATATCTCATTATGGTTATGGATATGAAGGTCATAATACAGTTAGATACTATATGGCAACTCAAGAATTAATATGGCTTTTTAAAGATGATTATGTGAGATGGACTACATCTCTATCAGATGGTGCTGAAGAAATTAATGTTGAAAATGAGAAAAATGAAATATTAAACTTAGTTAATAGGCATAATGTTATGCCATCATTCACAGGTAGATGTTATTCTGATGATTATGGTAAAACTCTAGTTTTAGAAGATATTAATAATGTACTTGATAATTATGTTATTGATACTTCATTAAATTATGATAGAAATAATAATTCTATAACTATTAAACTTAATAGATTCGGTTCTAATAAAATTTTATTTAGAACTAAAGGAAATAATAATGAAACATTATTATTTAGAAGTAAAGGTGTAGAAAGTCAGTCTATGGTTTTCTTTGGATTTAATGATTTTAAAGAATCTGAATTATCTATAAATGTAGATAAAGTTAAGGTAAGAATAAATAAAAGGGATAGCGAAACGAAAGATTTAATAAAGGAAAAAGGTACTATATTTAAAGTAAAAGATGTTAATACTGGTGAGTATATAAATGAATATTTAGAAGTAAATAATGGATATGCTATTATTTCTTTACCAAAAGGAAAATATGAATTAGAAGAGATAAATGCATCTAATGGATATGTTATTAATAAGGAAAATCAAATATTTGAGATAAATGATAATATAACGCTAAATAATGAATATTATGACATAGATGTATTTAATTCTCATCCTAAAGGAGAAATAAATGTATTAAAAGTAAATGAAGATAATATACCATTAGAAGGTGTAGAAATTGGTTTATATGATAGTAATTTTAAAATTATTAAAACATATAAAACAGATGTTAATGGCAAAATAAATATCAGTGATTTAGATTTAGAAACATATTATTTAAAAGAAATAAGTACACTAGAAGGATATATTTTAAATAATGAATACAAAAAAGTAGAGTTAAAATATAAAGATGATAAATCTAATATAGTTACTGAAAATATAAAAATTACTAATGAAAAAGTAAAATGTGATGTAGTTTATATTACATCATCTAATGATGGTACTTTTCTTCCAAATGTTGAAATAAATGTATATGATGAAAACAATAATATTGTTTATAATGGTAAAACAGATAGTGAAGGCAAAATAACTATAGAAAAATTACCTTATGGTAAATATTACATAAAACAAATAAAAGTACCAAGTGGATACATTTTAAATGAAGAAATAGTTTATTTTTCTGTAAATGATATGAGTTGTCTTTCAGATATAAAAGTAACTAATGAAAAATCAATAATGCCAGTTACATCTTCATCTAGCAATATATTATTAAATATATTTCCATTTGCAATAATAGGTATTTTGTTTGTTATTAAAAAGATTATGCAAAATTAGCTTTCTTATTACTATATTAGTATTATTTAATAGTGATAGTACTATATATAATAAAGAATATGAAAAAATAGATAATATTTTAGAAAATAAAGAAGTTTATCAAAAAGAAAATAAATATTTTGGTTATATAAATATACCAAAGTATGACTATACAAAGTTAATAAAAAATGAAGAAAGTTTAGATTCTAAAAATATCTCACTAGTAAATAATAAAGGTAATATAGAAAGCTCGTCATACAATATTGTTTTAGCAGGACATAATACTAAAAATGTTTTCTCAGTACTTTATAGATTAGATATTAATGATGAAATAATTATTAATACATTTAACTTCAAATATAAATTTATAGTATACAATATAGAAATAGTAGATATAAAAGATACTTATGTTTTAGATAACGTATATGATAAAAAAATATTAACTCTTATAACTTGTACACAGGATAACCAAAAAAGACTTATTATAAAGGCAAAAAATATATCACATAATTTCACATAATTTTAAAGTTTTTTCTCTACATTGATTTTATATCATTAAGTTGTAAGGAGGAAGAGAATGTTTAGAAGAGCATATTTAAGTGTAAAAGGAAGAAAAACAAAAAATATAATTATGTTATTATTTCTTTTTATAGTATCAACTCTTGTTTTATGTTCAATTTCTATAAAAAATGCGACTAATAAATCAATGGAACTTGCAAAAGAGTCATTAGGTGGAACAGTAACACTTTCTATGGATATGTCAAAACTAAGAGATGAATTTAAAAAAGAAGATCAAGGTTCTATAGAAGACAAAAAAAGTCAAATGCAGGATATGCATGAAAAAATGAATAACAGTAATATTAAATTGTCAGATGTTCAAAAAATATCTTCAATTAAATACGTTAATGATATTAAATATACCTTTAATGTAAATGCAACTGAAAAATCATTTTCTCTTTATGAGTCAACTAGTAATAGTAACGATAATAGAGGACCAGAAAGAAATAATAGTTTAGAAGTAGAAGCTATAAATATATTTGAGTTAGATGATGATTATGTTAATAAGAAAATAGAATTAGTAAATGGTGCATCATTTGATGAAGAAAGCAAGAATGTCGTAATAATTTCATATGAACTTGCAGAAGCAAATAACTTATCTGTTTCAGATAATATTACTTTAACAGATTCAGATGGTGAAGAACATACACTTAAAATAGTTGGAATCTATCAATATAAAGAAAATAAAGGCTTTACAAATTATAATAAGATTTACATAGATATTAATTCAGCAGAAAGCTTTTTAAGTAGTGAAGAATATAATGATGGTGATTATACTATTACTTCCGCAGTATTTTATTTAAATAATCCAGATAAAGTTGATGAATTCAAGACTGAAGCAAATAAACTAGTAACTGATTTAAGTGATAGAAACTTAACTCTTGATATTGATACTAATTCATATGATAGAATGGTATCTTCTATAAAAGGAGTACAATCATTTTCAAATATTGTTTTAGTTGTAGTAACTGTATCTGCAATAGTAATTATAAGTTTAATTATTATAAATTCTTTAAAAGAAAGAAATTATGAGATTGGAGTATTGTTATCACTTGGTGAAAAGAAAATAAAAATAATAGGTCAATTTATATTGGAATTATTAATGATTACATTTATATCTTTCATACTTGCAATAGGAACTTCTAAATTTGTAAGTCAAAAATTTGCAAATGTAATACTTGATAATCAAGTAAGTCAAACAGAAGATTTTAATCAAAATAAGAGAGGTAATGGATTTAGAGGAGATGCTAAATTTATGGAGTCTAATAGTAATGTAAGTGTTATTGATGAATTAAATGTAGACGTTTCTTCAAAAGATATACTAATATTGGTTTTAGTAGAATCATTAATAATAGTTATATCAATGGTGATTCCATCAATAAAAATATTAAATAGTGATCCTAAAGATATATTATCTAGAAAGGAGTAGTTTATGAGTAAAATAAAAGTTATGAATTTATCACATACATATCAAGATGGTATAAAAAGAAAAAAAGTATTAAATAACATTTCTTGTGAATTTGAAACTGGTAAGTTTTATGCCATACTTGGAGAAAGCGGAAGTGGTAAAACAACATTTCTATCATTAATATCAGGTCTTGATACATTAGAAGAAGGAAATATATTTTATAATGAAGAAAGTATTAAGAAAATTGGATACAGTAAATACAGATTAAACAATGTAAATATTATATTCCAATCATATAACTTAATACCATATATGACTGCTCTTGAAAATGTGATAGTCCCAATGGATATAATGCATTTAAAAATAAAAGATAAGAAAAAAGAAGCATTAAAATTATTAAATATGCTTGGTATAGATAATAATACAGCAGATAGAACAATTTTAAAGTTATCTGGTGGAGAACAACAAAGAGTTGCAATAGCAAGAAGTTTAGTCGGTGATATTGAATTTTTAATGGCAGATGAACCAACTGGTAATTTGGATGAAGAAACCGAAGAAAGAATTATTAAAATATTTAAAGATTTAGTTGATAAAGGAAAATGTGTTATTGTAGTAACACATTCTAAGAAAGTAGCACAAAATGCTGATGTAATATATCGTATTAAAGGGGGTGATATATACATAGAAAGTAAATAGTTAAAATTTGTGATATAATATAAGTGGTGATGCGTATGTATAAAATTTGTTTAGTGGAAGATGAATTATCTTTAAATAACTTATTATCAAGTTATTTAAAGAAGGAAGGATTTGATGTAGTAACATTCACTAAAGGAAATGACGCTCTAAACTTTATAAATGAAGAAAATAGTGTCCATTTATGGATACTTGACATAATGCTAGAAGACGATGTTACTGGTTATGATATTATTAAAAAGATAAGACAAAAAGATGAAGAAGTTCCTGTTATATTTAGTTCAGCGAGAGATGAGTCTATTGATAAAATAATGGGATTAGAACTTGGATCTGATGATTATATAGCAAAACCATATACACCAAAAGAACTAGTGTTAAGAGTCAAAAATATATTAAAAAGAACTTATAGTAAAGATTTTCATAAAATAAAATATAATGATTATGAAATTAATACCGAAAAAAGAACTGTTTCATATAAAGATAAAGATATTGAGCTTACTACCCTAGAGTTTGATATATTATTATTCTTTATAAATAACAAAGGAAAGTCATTAGATAGAGAAACTATATTAGATAACATATGGGGAAAAGATTATTTTGGAAATGATAGAGTTGTAGATGATTCAATAAGAAGACTTAGAAAAAAATTAAAATATTTAGACATAAATACTATTTATGGATATGGATATAGATTAGTATGAAAAATCTTAAAATAAATTTATCAAAACAACTCGTTATTATAACAATATTATCTTTTATGATAATGATTATTTCTTTAATCATAGTATTACCTAAATCACTAGAACCATTTTTTGAAGAAACAGTTTATAATTATTTAGAGCAACCTCTTCAAGTATTTGAAGGGACAAGCAATAAAAATAGAAAATTTAGAGATATAGTATATATACAGTTTGATGGTAGTGCTGCATATATAACAAGCAATTACAGAAATATATTGGATATTGAAGATTATACTAAAATATTAAAATATATTGATAAAGGTCAAGGTAAGTTCATATATAAAGGTAAAAAATATTACTATTATCTAAAAGTAAGAGGAACTGAAACAAAAACTATTGCAATAACTTCTGATTCCTACATTAAAGTTTTGCGTGTAAATACTCTTATGATAGTATTACCCATAGTAATTACAACATTCTTAATAATATTAATCTTATTACTTTTATGGTCTAGAATAGTTGTAAAAAAACTAGAAAGACTAAAACTAAAAGTAGATAATATTACAGATGAAAACTTTTCTGTCGCAGAAAATAAATATGAACTAGATGATGAATTAAAATTATTAGATGATACAATTGATAAAATGAAAGATATTATATTATCAGAAGAAAAATATAAAAGTGAAATGTACCAAAATATATCACATGATTTTAAGACTCCAATTATGGTTGTAAAATCATATATTGAAGCTTATAAAGATGGTATAGAAGATATTGATACAGTACTAACTGTAAGTGAAACTCAAATAGAAAAATTAGAAAAAAAAGTAAAAACCTTATTAGAATTAAATAAAATTACATATTTACAAAACTCCTATAAAAACGATAAAAAAATAAAAATTCAAACTATTATCAATACTACTGTTGATAAATATAAAATAATAAATAAAAATTTAATATACGAAATAAAATGTGATGATGAAAATATAGAATATAATGGTACAGAAGATATTTGGGAATCTATAATAAATAATATTTTAAGTAATTTTATAAGATATGCTAAAACAAAAATTGTTATTACAATAAAAGAAAATAAAGTTGTATTTTATAATGATGGTGAAAAAATAGAAAAAGATATATTAAAAGATATGTTTAAACCATATAATAAAGGTTCAAAAGGTGAAAATGGACTTGGATTATCAATTGTAAAAGCAAATGTTGATATAATTGGTTATAAAGTAGTTGCAAAAAATACAAAAGAAGGTGTTGAATTTATAATAAATAAGAATTCTAAATAATAATTATCTAGAATTCTTTTTATTTATATTTTATTGTGATATTATATTACCTAGAGTGGTGATTTTATGTTTAAAATTAGAGATTTAGTAATAGAAAATAATGTATGTTTAGCTCCAATGGCAGGTGTGTGTAATAGTGCATTTAGAAGAATTGTAAAAGAAATGGGCGCAGGATTAGTATTTGCTGAAATGGTAAGTGATAAGGCAATAATGTATGATAGTGAGAAAACTAAAAATATGCTTTATATGACTGAATATGAAAGACCAATAGCACAGCAAATATTTGGTAGTGATAAAGAAAGTTTTGTAATTGCTGCTAAAAAAGTATATGAATTAATGAAACCTGATATTATTGATATTAATATGGGATGCCCTGTACCTAAAGTAGCATTAAGAGCACAAGCAGGTTCTGCACTTTTAAAAAATCCAGAAAAAATAAAAGAAATAGTAAGTGCTGTTGTAAATGCTGTTCCATGTCCTGTAACTGTAAAAATAAGAAGTGGCTGGGATAGTAAAAGTATTAATGCTGTTTCAGTCGCAAAAATAATAGAAGAAGCAGGAGCAAGTGCAATTACAGTTCATCCTAGAACTAGAGCACAAGGTTATGAAGGAAAAGCAGACTGGAGTATTATAAAAGAAGTAAAAGATAATGTTAATATACCTGTAATAGGAAATGGTGACATAAAATCAGTAGATGATGCAATTAGAATGTTTAAAGAAACTAATTGTGATGCCGTAATGATAGGTAGAGCATCTTTGGGTAATCCATACATATTTAAACAAATAGTACATTATTTACAAACAGGTGAAAAATTAGATGATTTATCACCAAAAGAAAAAATAGAATTATGCTTAAAACATTTTAATTATTTACTTGAAATAAAAAGTGAGAAAACATCTGTTTTAGAAATGAGAACACATGCCGCATGGTATGTTAGAGGTTTAAAAGATTCCGCAGAATTAAAAAATAAAATATTTAAGTGTCAAAATAAAGAAGAACTTATAAGTATATTAGAAGAATATAAGAAAAAATGCGATTAAATGGCAAAAAATAGCAATAAAACTATTCGTTTTAATATTCTTTTATGATATAATTAAAATGGATTCGAGGTGAAGAAATGAGAGAATTAACAGAACAAGAAATAGTAAGAAGAGAAAAATTAAAAGAAATTTCAAAAGTATGTAATCCATATCCAGAAAGATATGAAATAACTCATTCACTTAAAGAAGCATCACTTTTACCTGATGAAACTAATAATGTTAGTGTTGCAGGTAGAATCGTGTTTATGAGAAAAATGGGTAAAATGAGTTTCTTAAAAATAAGAGATATCGAAGCAGATCTTCAAATATCAATAAAAGTTGATTTAGTAGGAGAAGAAAATTATGCTTTCTTTAAATCAAATATTGATGTAGGTGATTTTATAGGAGCGACTGGTGAGATATTTACAACTCATACTGGAGAAAAAACTTTAAGAGCATCAAGTTTTGAATTCTTAGGTAAAGCATTAAAACCATTACCAGAAAAATTTCATGGACTTACTGACGTAGAACTTTGTTATAGAAATAGATATGTTGATATGATAATGAACGAAGATACTAGAAAAAGATTCTTAATAAGAATGAACTTTATTAGAGAACTTAGAAGATTCTTAGATAGTAAAGGATATTATGAAGTAGAAACACCTATTTTAAATAATAAAGCAAGTGGTGCAGTTGCAAAACCATTTAAATCACATCATAATGCCTTAGATATGGATGTATATTTAAGAATTGCACCTGAAACATACATGAAAAGATCAGTAATTGCAGGTATACCAAAAGTATATGAAATTGCAAGATGCTTTAGAAATGAAGGAATAGATGCAACTCACTTACAAGATTTCACTATGATTGAAGCTTATCAAGCATATTTTAATTATAAAGATAATATGAAATTTATAAGAGAAATGCTTCAAACTATAATTATGAATGTATTTGGTACTCTTAATATTCAAGTAGGAGATAAAGTAGTAGATTTATCTGGAGAATGGGATGTTGTTTCATTTAGAGATATAATTATGAAATATGCAAATATTGATATTAAAGAATACAATACAAAAGAAAAATTATTAGCAAAGATAAAAGAAGATAAGATTGAACTTGATAGTGAAACACCAATTGAAAATTTAGGTTATGGTAATTTAGTAGATTATCTATACAAAAAAGTAGCAAGACCACATATGCTTGGGCCAGTTTATTTAACTGAACATCCAATGAGTTTATCTCCACTTGCAAGAGCAAATGACGATAATAAAGAAATAACAGATAGATTCCAACTTGTAATAAATGGTGCTGAAATAATAAATGGTTATTCAGAACTTGTAGATCCAGTTGAACAAGAGCATAGACTTGAGGAACAAGCTAAAATAAAAGCTGGCGGAGACGAAGAAGCTATGGAAATGGATTATGACTATATATCTGCTATGGAATATGGCATGCCACCTATATCTGGTTGGGGAATGGGAATTGATAGATTAATTCAACTCCTTACAAATAGCGATAATATAAGAGATGTTGTTATGTACCCACTTATGAGACCACAAAGTGGTGAAGAAAATTAGGAGGAAAAATGAAAAAGTATAATGTTTTTAAAATATTAACTATATCAATATTAGTAACAGTAGTATTAAGTTTCTTAATACCACAAACTTCATTTGATAATTATGGAAATTTATCAAAAGGAAGTATAAATCCAATAAGTATAATAGATTCATTTGCAAATGGACTTACATCACTAGGTGTATTTCTTAATGCATTTGTTTACATATTATGCATTGGAATATTCTATTTTGTATTAAAAAAGACAAAAAAATATGATGAAACAATAACAAATACAGCATATATGTTTAGAAATAAAAAAGTTGTATTTAATATAATAAGTATCTGTACATTTGCAATAGTTACAGCAATTACAGGTGATGTAATGCCTATGCTTATATTTGTACCAGCATTTATAGATATTTCAAAAAAATTAGGGTATGATAGCAAAATATCAATTTTAACAACTATTGGTTCTATAATTCTAGGTAGTTCAGCATCATTATATACAAACTATGCAAATCAAATTTTAGGATCTGTAGTTGGTGATAATATATTATTTAAAATAATAATATTATTAATAACAATTGTATCTTTAATAGTATTTACTGTAGTGTTTGGAAAAACACCAGAAGATACTAAATTAGAAAAAGTAGGTAAAAAAAGTGTAAGCTTTATATCAATTTCGTTTGATATTATATTAGTCCTTATTCTTTTAGGAATGACTTCTTGGAGTTCTTATTTTGGATTTAATGGATTTACTGAGTTACATTCAAATATAGCAAACTTTAAAATATTTAATGTATCACCATTTATTTCATTAATTGGTGCATCAGTTGCTGCATTAGGTTCATGGACGGTATTTGATTTATCAGTATTATTATTAATATTAAGTTTAATATCTGCAATTGTTTACAGAGTTAAATTTGATGAATTATTACAATCAGTAGCAGAAGGAATTAAAAAAAGTTTACCTTATGCATTAATAATAGTTATAGCAAATATAGTACTTGTAAATGTATATAACTCAGGATTCTTTTATACAATATTAACAGGCTTAGCAAAAATGAGTGATAAATTATTCTCAAGTACAATAATTTCAATGTTAGCATCATTTGTTTATCCAGATTATACATATGCTAGTCAATTTACATTATCTACAATAACTGCAGTTGCAAGTAGTACTGAATTTAATGTAGTATTAGCATTAATATTCCAAGCAATATATTCATTATTCTTATTAATAATGCCTACAAGTATATTATTATTAATGGGATTAAGATATACAAATGTAAGATATAAAGATTGGTTTAAATTCATATTTAAATATGTAATTGTACTATTAGCATTCATATTTATAATATTATTTGTTGCGTCTATTAACTTTATTGGTATACCATCAATTATATTTCTTATAATAATATCAATTATAGGATATGCACTACTAATAGTAAGTTTAGTATTAAAATTTTCTTCTAAGACTGTAGTAGTAGAACCAAAAAAAGAAGAAATAAAGGTAGAAACAAAAATAGAAGAAGTAAAAAAAGAAGCAACACAAGTAAAGAAACCAACAACAAAAAAGAAAACAACTAATAAGAAAAGCAAAAAGTAGAATTTGAAAAAATTCTATTTTTTTATATACTAGTGATTTTCATACCCTTAAAAAAGTTAATAAAATGCGTTTTAAAAAATAAGAAAATAATATATAATAGTACTTACATGGATTGGAGAAATATATATGACAGTTACTGAAAGATTTTTAAGATATATATTAATTGATACTACGTCAGATTCAAAAAAAAGTGATACACCTAGTACTAAATCTCAATTAAAATTTGCTAAGCAATTGATTGAAGAGCTAAAGTCTTTAAATATGAATAAAATATATTTTGACGATGAAAAGTGCTATGTGTATTCAATTTTATATGGAGATAAAAATTATCCTAAAATAGGTTTTATTTCACACTTAGATACATCTGAAAATGCATGTGGAAAAAATATAAAAGCAAAAATAATCAAGGATTATAATGGTAATGATGTTTGTTTAAATAATAATGTGGTATTATCTACTAGTTTATATCCTGATTTAAAATCTCATATAGGCAAAACATTAATTACTACAGATGGAACAACTTTATTGGGAGCAGATGATAAAGCTGGAATTGCTGAAATAATGTGTATGTTAGAATATTACTCAAAATCAGATGAAAAGCATGGTGATATTTATATATGTTTTACTCCCGATGAAGAAATTGGTTTAGGAACATTACATTTTGATAAAAATTTATTTGACCCAGACTTTGCATATACAGTAGACGGTAGTAGTGTAGGTGAACTTTCTTATGAAAATTTTAACGCAGCTTCTGCAGTAATTGAAATAGATGGTGTATCAACACATCTTGGAAGTGCTAAAGGTATAATGAGAAATGCAGTCCGTATAGCAACTATTATAAATTCATTATTGCCAAATGAAATACCGGAAAACACAGAAAATTATGATGGTTTCTTTCATTTAAAAAATATTAGTGGTAATATTTCTAAAGCACATGTTGAATATTTAATAAGAGATTTTGATAAAGATAATTTTGAAAAAAGAAAAGAGTTACTATTAAATATAGTTGAAGAGTTGAATAAAAAATACGATAATTGTATTAAAATAAGCATTAAGGATACGTATTACAATATGTATAACGTAATGGAAAAAGAAAGTTCATTAATTAGTAATACAAAAAGTGCAATTATAAAAGCAGGTGTAACTCCACTTGTTACACCAATTAGAGGAGGAACTGATGGAACAAATATAAGTTATAGAGGTATTCCATGTCCTAATCTAGGAACCGGTGGACATAATTTTCATAGTATTTATGAGTATATTTGTATAGAAGATATGGAACAGGCAAGTGAAATATTAATTTCTATAGTTAAAGAATTTTCTAATGAGGAAAATCTATGTAAAGAATTAAAAAAGTAGTCATTTGTAATGTTTTAAAATAGTAAGAAATAATTTATAACCAAAAAATTGAAATATAATTATTTTTAATATATAATATTTAGCAAAATTTTAGGAGAAAAACTTATGATTAATATTGATAAATATATAACTGGAGAATATAAATTGGATGAAAACTATTATTATCATGCATTTGAAAAAAATAGTATGATACCTATACTTAAAGATGGAATAAAGTGTACATTTTTACAATTTAAAAAAAATAATGGTGGTTATAATGGTGCTTTTTATGTATCAATTTGCAAAAAAACTGATTTTATAAAGTCAGCGTATAAATTATATGGTGATGATAAGTATGATATGTTTATTTTATCTCCAAACATTAGAGCAATAAAAACTCATAAAAATGGAATAGCGAATTTGTTTGCAGATACTATTGTACCAGTACGTTCTAGTGTATATGATGATGAATTTCAGGTTTTTTTGAAGATAGCTCCTAGTTATATTAAAGGAATAAGATTATCAGAGTTAAAGGATAAAGATGATCTAGTAAATTTGAAAAATAAATTATTAATATTAAAAAAATATAATATAGATATACCTGTTTATGATTTTTCACTAGAAGAAAGTGGTATTATTAGGAAAATAAATAAAACAAAAATTTTATGCGAAATATAATAAATAGTTATGTATGTTATTGAATATAAATTTGGTTGAATCTTTTTGGTATTAATATTTCATGTTATTTTACCTTAAATCAACAGATATGTTAGAATTTGACTTATATTTAAAATTATGGTATCATTAGCATGCTTTCACTTAAAACGAATGAGGTGAAAAAGAGTGAAAAAATATCATTTTATAAATGAAAAGGTTATAGTAGCATTTGTTTGTTCAATTGTTAGTTTAGCGGCCTTTTCAAGTTTTCTATCAAATATAAATGTTGATAATATGAATAAATTATTATCACAAGCTTATGGTATAGAAGAAAAAGAAGAAGATAAAAGAGTACTTGATACTATAGATGAATATAATAAAAATGATAATGTTCATCAAAGAGTAATTGTTTATGATGGAATGACTATGGATGAATTATCTGAAAAATTAAATAGATCACTTAATTCTACTATGTCTGGTAAAGGTGAGTTATTTGCTAGTTATTCTATAGAAAAAGGCGTAGATCCTTATCTAGCAGTTAGTATAATGCTTTTAGAAACAGGTTGTAAATGGACTTGTAGTAATCTTGTTAGAACATGTAACAATGTAGGTGGACAAAAAGGAAGCCCTAATTGTAGTAATGGTTATAGATCATATCCAACATTAGATGATGGTATTAGAGGATTTATAGATAATATTGCTAATAACTATTATGCATATGGATTAACAACTCCAGAAGCAATGAATAGAAAATATGCAGAGTCAACTGCATGGGCTACTAAAGTAAGAAATTATATGAGTCAAGTACAAGCTAAATAAAAATTGATTTGCAAACATGCAAGTCTTTTTTTATGTTATAATTATTTTGGGTGATTAAAATGGATGGAATTTTAATTATAGATAAAGAAGAAAATATGACTAGTAGAGATGTAGTAAATATATTGACTAAAAAATTAAATACTAAAAAAATTGGTCATACAGGGACACTAGATCCAATGGCAAAAGGAGTACTTGTAGTCGCAATAAATAAAGGTTTAAAAATAGTAGATGAAATCACAGCTTATGATAAAGAATATATTGCAGAAGTAACACTTGGGATAGAAACAGATACTCTTGATATAACTGGTAATGTATTAAAGACTATGAATGTACCTGAAATAAATAAAGAAAAGTTAAATGAAGTATTAAATTCTTTTATAGGTACTTATGAGATGGTAGTACCTAAATATAGTGCTATTAAAGTAAATGGTAAAAAGTTATATGAATATGCTAGAAATAATGAGGATATAACTCTTCCAGTTAAAATGGTAGAAATATATGATATTAAGTTACTTGAAATACAGTCTAATAAATTTAAATTTAGGTGTCATGTATCAAAAGGAACTTATATAAGAAGTTTAATTAGAGATATTTGTAATAAACTAGGTGTAGTAGGAACTATGTCAGATTTAATTAGGACAAGCCAAGGTAAATTTAAAATACAAGATGCTATTAAGTTACAATATGTAAATGATACAACTAATTTAATAAGTATAAAAGATGCATTAGATATGCCTTTAGTAGAAGTAGATGAATATTTATATAATAAAATAAAAAATGGTTGTAAACTTCAAAATAGATACACTTATGATAAATTTGGTTATATCTATAATAATGAATTAATTGCCATATACATAGTAGATCCAAATGATAAAATGATAGTTAAGCCTAAAAAAGTATTGATATAATCAATATTTTTTTATATAATATATAAAAATTTAGGGGGATTTGTATGAAAAAAGATAATTTATTACTTTTATATAGTAAATTAAATGATTTATCTATTAAGATAACCGCAAAATTAAAGGTACTAAAAGATCTTAGTAGTGATGTTGAAGAAGAATATATTTCATTTTGTATAAAACATAATGATGTAATAGACGAGGAAGTATTTGATAAGACATTACAATTATTTGATAATATTTCTTATCTTATACCATATAAAAGAAAGCAAGAAATACTTCCTTTATTAGATGAACTATTTTGTAATGATTATGTAACATCAAGTGAAGATTTTACTGATATTTTAGAAAGCTTAATTACAATAATAAATATGCCTATAGAGAATATGATTGATTTAGCTAAACTTTATGAATGCGGTGAATATGTTTCATTAGATGACTTTATAGTAGAAATACTAAAAGGTTATTTAGAACAGTTTAAATCTTTGAAAGATTTACCATATGATAAAATTTATAATCAAAATATATCAAAAATAAATGATAGTTTCTTCGTTATGTTAGAAGATTTAAATAATACTTATTATAATGAAGAAGAAGGTTTATATATGGGATATATAAATAGAGTAAATAGTTATCTTAAGGTCATAAGAGATCCAGAGGTATACTCTATGATGCCTAAAAAATATGAGGCAGTATTATCATGTGCTAGTTATATTAGAAGCAGTAAAGAATTAACAAATTTTTTAAGAAGAATAAAGCTATTAGATAAAAATATTACAGGCAATGAATTTAGTAGAAAAATAGAAGAGTATACTGATGAAATTAGTGAAAATACAATAAAATTAATTTATAAAAATCTTGGAATAAAGAGAGATAAAGAATTATCAGATGAATATAATGAAGCGTTTGATATACCAAATGAACTAACGGAAGAAGGAACTTATAGTACTGTAAGCAAGGTTTTATCAAAGAAAAATAGTAAAAATATCGTATTATTTTAAAAGAATACTTGATAAATTTATGAATTTAATGTATATTATTATCGTACCTTTTGCTTGGTATATGGTTTTTTCCTGACCATACACTATGTTAAAGGCTAATTATTAAAAAAGGAGGAAAATTAAAATGGCATTAAAGAAATCAGAAAAAGAAAATATAATTAAAGAATATGCTACTCACGAAGGCGATACTGGTTCTCCAGAAGTACAAATAGCAATTCTTACAAAAGAAATTCAAACATTAACAGAACATTTAAAAGTTAATATTCATGATTTTCATTCAAAAAAAGGTTTACTTATGAAAGTTGGTAGACGTCGTAACTTACTTGAATATTTAAAGAAAACTGATATTAACAGATATAGAACTTTAATTCAAAAATTAGGATTAAGAAAATAAGCACTTATGTGCTTTTTATTTTTATAAAAGTCAAAATATAATATTTAAAATGCAATTATTGTGGTAAAATATAGTTAGAGGAGAATTTTATGAGTAAAAAAGTATTTGAATTAGATTTTAGAGGAAGAAAATTAGTTATAGAACAAGGTGAATATGCAAAACAAGCAGATGGAGCAGTTTTAGTAAGATATGGTGATACAGTTATTTTATCTACAGCAGTTGTATCTGATAATGCAAATATTTTATCTGATTTCTTCCCACTTATGGTTTTATACCAAGAAAAATTATATTCTGTTGGTAAGATTCCTGGAGGATTTATTAAAAGAGAAGGTAGACCAACAGATGCTGCAACACTAGCAGCAAGAATGATTGATAGACCAATGAGACCAATGTTTCCAGAAGATTTTAGAAATGAGGTACAAGTTGTTAATACAGTTTTATCAGTTGATACTGATAATTCACCAGAACTAGCAGCAATGTTTGGTTCTTCACTAGCAACAAGTATTTCACAAATACCATTTGATGGTCCAATCGCAGGTGTAAAAGTTGGTAGAGTAAATGGAGAATTTATTATAAATCCAACACCTGATGAACTTGAAAAATCAGATATTGATTTAACAGTTGCGGGAACTACAGAAGCAATAAACATGGTTGAGGCAGGATCAAAAGAAGTATCAGAAGAGGATATGCTTGAAGCATTAATGTTTGGTCATGAAGCAGTTAAAGAGTTATGTGAATTTCAAAAAACTATTATTGAAGAAATAGGATTACCTAAAATGGAATATGAAAAATTAGACATAACTGATAAGCTAAGAGAAGAAGTAAAGAGTCTTGCAGCAGATAAGTTAGATTCTGCAATGAGAATAAAAGAAAAACTTGCTAAATATGAAGCAATAGATAATGTTAAAAAAGAAGTTGTTTCTAAATATGAAGAAGAAAATAGTGATTTAGATAAAGATGAATTAAATATTTTATTAACAAAGGTAAAACTAGTATTAGAATCAATAGAATACGATATATTTAGATCAATTACTGTTAATGAAAAAACAAGAGCAGATGGAAGAGCTATGAATGAAATAAGACCACTTAGTGGTGAAATTGATATTCTTCCAAGAACACATGGATCTGCTGTATTTACAAGAGGAGAAACACAAGCTCTAGCAGTTACTACACTTGGTGCTTTAAATGAATATCAAGCACTTGATGGAATAAGTTTAGAAGCAGAAAAACATTTTATGTTACATTATAATTTCCCGCAATTTTCAGTAGGTGAAACAGGAAGATATGGTGCTCCTGGTAGAAGAGAAATAGGTCATGGTGCACTTGGTGAAAGATGTTTAAAACAAGTAATGCCAAGTGAAGAAGAATTCCCATATACAGTTAGAGTAGTTTCTGAAATACTAGAATCAAATGGATCAAGTTCACAAGCTACAATATGTGCTGGATGTATGAGTTTAATGGCTGCAGGTGTACCAATAAAAGCTCCAGTTGCGGGTATTGCTATGGGACTTATAACATCAAAAGATGAAAAAGATTATACAATACTAACTGATATACAAGGTATGGAAGATCATTTAGGTGATATGGACTTTAAAGTAGGTGGAACAAGAAAAGGTATTTGTTCACTTCAAATGGATATTAAGATTAAAGGTATTACAAAACAAATATTAAAAGAAGCTTTAGCGCAAGCAAAAGAAGCAAGAATGAAAATACTTGATATGATGGAAGGAATAATTGCTGAACCTAGAAAAGAAGTATCTAAATATGCACCTAAAACAGAAATATTTAAAATTAATCCTGATAAAATTAAGGATGTTATTGGTAAAGGTGGAGATATGATTACTAAAATCATATTAGAAGCAAGCCATGTTAATAGTGTAAATGATGTTAATGCTGTTAAAGTTGATTTAGCAGATGATGGTACAGTTACTATTTATCATATGGATAAAGAAATTATTGATAAAACAAGAGAAATGATAGAAAATGTAGCTAGAGAAGTAGAAATAGGAAAGATTTACACAGGAAAAGTAGTAGATATTCATGATTTTGGATGCTTTGTTAGATTATGGGAAGGTTGTGAAGGTCTTGTACATGTATCACAACTTGCAAATGAAAGAGTTGAAAAACCAAGTGATGTTGTATCTGTTGGTGATGAAATATTGGTAAAAGCAACTGGATACGATAAAAAAGGTAAACTTAATTTATCTAGAAAAGAAGCACTTCCAATGCAAGAAATAAAAGAAGAAAAGAAAGAAAATAAAAATAGCGACTAATTAATCGCTATTTTTTATATCCATAATTACAGGAAGAACAATTGGTTTTCTACCAGTTTTTTCAAGTAAAAATGGTGCAAGTTCATTTACAATCTGACTTTTTAAGTCACTATAATTGAACTTTTTATTTTTAAGTTCTTTAACTATTACTTCGAAAGCTTTATTTTCAATTTCTTTTAATAGTTCTTCATTTTCATTTACTAATACAAATCCTCTTGTTGTAATATTAACTCTACCAAGTAATAGTCTCTTAGATTGATTGATATTACATATGACAACAAGTATTCCATCGTTAGCCATTATTTTTCTATCTTTGATAACAATATTACCAATATCTCCAATTCTATTACCATCTACATAAATATCATAACATGGGAAGCTTTTATCTCTTCTTACTTTACCATTAAGTATTGATAAAACATCTCCATTTTGCATAATAAATGTATTTTCTCTTGGTACATCACAGCTTACAGCTAAATCAGCATGAGATTTAAGCATTCTATATTCACCATGTATAGGCATTAAATATTTTGGTTTCATTAATCTAATCATTAACTTTAATTCTTCTTGATTTGCATGCCCAGATGAATGTATTTCATTTAATGATGTATTTGTATAAGTTTTAACACCTTGTAGTGCTAATTTATTTAATGTATTAGCAACTGCACCAGCATTACCAGGAATTGGTGAAGATGAGAATATAACAGTATCTGTAGGTAATAATTTTATTTTTCTATCTGTACCATTTGCAATTCTAGATAATGCTGCAAGTGGTTCACCTTGAGACCCTGTACATAATAAACATACTTCCTCTGGTTTTGCTTTATTAGCTTCCTCTGGTGTTATAAATATATTTGTATCTTTTATATATCCAGATGTTATTGCTATTTCTATTTGAGTTTCCATACTTCTACCAAATAGTGCAACTTTTCTATTATTTCTTTTGCATGTTTCTATTATATGTTTTAATCTATATACATTAGATGCAAATGTTGCTACTATAATTCTTCCAGTTTGCCTTTGAAATAAGTCACTTAGTGTAGCATCTACTCTAGATTCACTAAGGGATATTCCAGGATTTAATGCATTAGTACTTTCACTCATTAAAAGTGTTACACCTTTTTCACCAATTCTTGCCATTTTTTGTAAATTTGCCATTGGTCCAATAGGTGTTAAATCAAATTTAAAGTCTCCTGTTTCTACTATAGTACCATTAGGTGTATTAACAACAATACTATAACTATCAGGAATTGAATGTGTTGTAGAAATAAATTCTATATCAAAATATTTAAACTTAAATCTACTATTTTCATCAAATATGACAATATTATCATATCTCATATTTCTATCTGCTAATTTCTTTTTAATAAGGTTAGCCGCTTGATTAGGTGCGTATATAACAGGAATATTAACCGTTTGAAGTAAAAAGTTAATACTACCTATATGATCTTCATGTCCATGTGTTATAAATAGTCCTTTTATCTTATTTTCATTTTTCTTAAGAAAATTAAAATCAGGAATAACATAATCGATACCTAATAAAGACTCTTCAGGAAATAATACACCGCTATCAATAATTATTAATTCATTACCATGCATTATGCAATACATGTTTTTTCCAACTTCCCCAAGTCCACCTAATGCGAAAACCTTAGTATCCATATTGTTTTCGAATAATTTCATTAATATCTCCTTTCTTAATATTAAAGTTAAATAAAGATTAACGACTATAATTATACTATTATTTTTATTTTATTGCAATAATTTGACAAAAATAATATTTTTTGATATTATAATGCGCGTCATTTGAAAAAGGGGGAATTTTAAATGAAAAATGAAAAAATTATAAAATTATTTGCAAAAGTAAGTTATTCATTTCATCATCCAATTAAAAAAATACAATCTTTATTTTCAAAAGAAGAAGGTAAACTTAGTATTTTTGATAAATTAAAATTAAGAAAAGCAGAAAAAAATAGTAGTGATATTCGTATTTGGAGCGATGAAAAATTTAACAAAATATTAGAAAAATTAGGATTAAAGAAAAAGGCAAAAGTAGTGCCAAAAGTTACTAGTGATGAATCAGAAGAATTAGAAGGTGAACCAACTATTGATTTTGAAAATATAAATGTTGAACAAGCGGTAGTTGCATATTTAGAAGGTGCAATTATTAATGAAGAAAAAATGTCTAGAATAAATGAACTGCTTCAGAAAATAGAAGGTAATCAAGAAAAAGAGGAAAATTTAAAATCATTCATTAAAAATAATATTAAAAATGATAAATCAAAAAAAGCTGATTTACTAGAATTAATGCTTGAAAATTTAACAAAAGTAAGCGAAGAATCAAAGGTAGAACCTAAAGCCGAAAAAGTTATTGATACAAAAGAAGAACCTAAGTTAGAAACTTCAAATAAAAAAGAAACAGAAATAGTAAAAGAACAATCTGCTACAGATAAATTAAGAAGAATTCAAAAAATAAAAGCAGAACTTGTTAGAATTGAAAATAACAAATCAGAAGTTGACAATATAAAGGGTACAAGTGCTTCAAAAGAAGAAACAAGAAAGCATTATGAAGATGAAAAGTCAAAATTAATAAGTGAAATGCAAGGTTTAATTAAAAATAGTAAGTATACTAATGAAAATGGAAGAGAAATTTCTATTGAAGAAAGAGTAAAATTTGATAAATTAGATGAGGTACAAGCTCAAATTATTGAAACAATAAAAGAAGTTAACAAAATAAAAAAAGAATATAATACACTTTGGAATGAATCTATGGGTATTAACTTAAAAGAAGCTGGTATTGACATTGATAAGTTATACAGTGAAAGAAATCAAGTAAAAAAAGAATTAGATACTATAAATAATAAATTAAAATTGTTAAAAGAAAAAAGAGATATAATAACAAATGCAAGTTTAAGCGACATTAAAGATGGTAAATTATCATTATAAAGAACTGTAAAAGGTTCTTTTTTCTTTTTATTTACATATTTTGTATAAAAAAGTGAAAAAACTCTAGATTATTTCTAAAAAATCATATATAATAGTAAGTGTAAAATAAGATAAGGGAGAGAGTGATATGGCAGAAACTAAGAAAACTACAACTAAAAAACCAGCAGCTAAAAAAACTACAACTGCTAGAAAAACAACTAGCACTGCTGCTAAAAAGACAACAACAGCAAAAAGAACAACTGTAGCTAAGAAACCAGTAACAAGAACAACAACTGCTAAAAAAGCACCTGTAAAAAGACAATCTAGCAATATTTCAAATGCAGATAAAAGTTTCAAGGTAACAAATGATACTGCAATGTTTGGTGTTTGGGTTGATGCCTTAATTTTAGTATTTGTAGTAGTTATGTTTGCATTAATTTTATATGGATATGTAATGGCAGCATAATCAAAGAAAAAAGAAAAATCTTTTTCTTTTTTTTTGCGCCTTAAAATGATATAATTATTATGGTGATATATATGGGATTTTTTAATAAACTAAAAAATATAATAAAAAAAGATAAAGATACTAAAGAAAAAGATTTATATGATAAAGGTTTAAAAAAGACAAGAGAGGAATTTACATCAAAGTTAAATTCACTTAATAAGAAGTATAAAAAGGTAAATCTTGAATATTTTGAAGAATTAGAAGAAATACTTATAATGGCAGATATTGGTGTAAATACTGTTATGAGTTTTATGGATAGATTAGTAACAAGAGCTAAAAATGAAAAGATTACCGATCCAGAAGAATTAAAAGAACTAATTGTCGATGAATTATTTATTATTTATGTAAATGATGAAATACTTGTAAATAAAATAAATTATAGTAATGAAGGACCTACTGTAATTTTATTTGTAGGAGTTAATGGTGTCGGTAAAACTACATCAATTGCAAAAATTGCAAATAGAGAAAAAAATATGGGTAAAAAAGTTATGCTTGTTGCTGGTGATACATTTAGAGCAGGTGCTGTTGAACAATTGAAAAATTGGGGAGAAAAATTAGGTATTGAAACAATATCTGGAAGGGAAAATGCAGATCCATCTAGCGTTATATATCAAGCACTAGAAAAAGCTAAAAATGAAAATTATGACATAGTATTAATAGATACAGCAGGAAGACTTCAAAATAAAGTTAATTTAATGAAAGAACTAGAAAAAGTTAATAGAGTTATTTCTTCTTTAGTACCAAATGCTCCTCAAGAAACTTTACTTGTAATAGATGCAACAACAGGACAAAATGGAATAAGTCAAGCAAAGAATTTTAAAGAGATAACAAATATAACCGGTATCGTACTTACTAAACTTGATGGTACTGCAAAAGGTGGAATAGTTTTAGCAATAAAAGACGAAGTTAATATTCCTGTAAAATTTATTGGTTTAGGTGAACAAATAGATGATTTAAGAGTATTTGACTTAGAAAAATATGTTTATGGACTATTTAAAGAAATGATGTAGGTGATAATATGGATGAGATAAATAATTTAATAATTCTTTATGACTATTATGGTAATTTATTAACAAGTTCACAACAAAATTATTTCGTAGAGTATTACTTTAATAATTTGAGCTTAAGTGAAATCTCAGAGAATCTTAATGTAAGCAGAAATGCTGTGCATAAACAACTTAGAGTAGCATGTGATAAATTACTAGAGTATGAAGAAAAATTAAAGTTTTTAGATAAAACAAATAAACTTAGAACATTAGTTTTAAAAGAAGCAGATGAAAAATTAAGAAACAGTATGTTAGAAATACTTGATAATTAGTTTAGGAGGATGAATAATGTTTGAAAATTTAAGTGATAGATTAGAAAGTGCAATGAAGAAAATAAAAGGATATGGAGTTATAACTGAAGATAATATAAGTGATGTTTTAAGAGAAGTTAGACTTGCACTTTTAGAAGCAGACGTTAACTATCAAGTAGTTAAAGAATTTACAAATAATGTTAAAGAAAAAGCACTTGGTGAAGAAGTAAGAAAAAGTTTAAAACCAAGTGAAGTATTTTTAAAAATATTAAAAGATGAATTACTTAATTTACTTGGTGAGGGGACTAGTGAAATAGAAACTAAAAAGAACCCTACAATATTAATGCTTGTAGGTCTTCAAGGTTCAGGTAAAACAACAACTATTGGTAAACTTGGTAATTTACTTAGAAAAAAATATAATAAAAAGCCTTTATTTGTCGCATGTGATATATATAGACCAGCTGCAATAGAACAATTAAAAACTATTGGTAAAGAACTTAATATTCCAGTTTATGAAGAAGGTGTAAAAAATCCTAATGAAATAGTTAGAAATGCATTAGAATATGCTAAAGAAAATAAACTTGATTATATATTAATAGATACTGCTGGTAGACTTCATGTTGATGAAGAATTAATGAATGAATTAAAATCATTAAATGAAGAATTTAATCCTGATGAAATATTACTTGTATTAGATAGTATGATTGGTCAAGATGCTATTAATGTAATTAATGGATTTAATGATAAACTACCACTTACAGGTACTATTTTAACTAAGTTAGATGGTGATACTAAAGGTGGTGTTGCCTTGTCAGCTAGACACTTAACAAATGTTCCAATCAAATTTATAGGTACTTCTGAAAAACTTGATGGACTTGAAGTATTTGATCCAGAAAGAATGGTAAATAGAATTTTAGGTATGGGAGATATTATGTCTCTTGTTGAAAAGGTTGAATCTGTTTACACTGAAGAAGATGAAAAAGATGCAGAAAAAACATTTAAAAAAATGCAAAAAGGTAAATTTGATTTAGAAGACTTTTTAGCGCAATTTAAACAAATAAAGAAATTAGGTTCAATAGAAGGATTGTTAAAATTAATACCAGGTGCTAAAAAAATGGGATTAAACAATATTAATATTGATCCAAAAGACATGGCAAGAGTAGAAGCAATAATTCTTTCTATGACTCCTGAAGAAAGAAGAAAACCAGAAATAATAAAAGCAAATAGAAAAATAAGAATAGCAAAAGGTTCTGGAACAAGTGTTCAAGAAGTAAATAAATTATTAACTCAGTTCGAACAAAGTAAAAAAATGATGAAAATGTTCAGTAATGGTTCATTTAAGATGCCATTTTAATATATAAGAAAAGAAAATGTTCTTTTCTTTTAATTTACCAAAAAAGTAAATCAAAATTATTTACAATTTAAAATAATACTGTTATAATATGATTAACCTATTAAGTAAATCAAATCAAGGGAGGAACAACATGGAATTAACATATAAAAATGATAAGCTTAAAAATCTCTGTGAAAATCCTAAATATAATAAAGAGTTAGTTAAAAAATATGGAATTGATGTGGCAAAAAGGTTACCTCAAAGAATAAAAGAACTTAAATCTTTTGTTTGTTTAATGGATGTACCTCAAACTCTTCCATTTAGAAGACATAAATTAACTGGTGATTTAAAGGATTATTTTGCTATTAATATTACTATGCAATATAGATTAATATTTAAGCAAAAAGATAATAATATAGTAATAGAAGATTTAAGGGAAATAAAAGAAATAGAAATAATGGAGGTGTCTAAACATTATGAGTAAAAGATATGAATTAAATGAATATGTAATTGTACCAGGTGATACAATTTTAGAATTATTAGAATTAAATAGTATGACACAACTAGATTTATCTGATAAAACTGGTATTAATAAAAAAACAATTAATGAAATAATAAAAGGAAAGGCACCTATTACAACAACAACAGCGCTTAAATTAGAATATGTTTTTAATATTCCTGCTAGTTTTTGGAATAATCTTGAAAGTAATTATAGAGAAGTACTTGAAAGACAAAAAGATTTTGATTCTATTATCGAAGATGAAAAATATTTAAAAAACATACCATATAATGAAATGTCAAAGAGAAACTGGGATTATATAGAAATAACCAGAAGTCCTTTTGAGAGAGTTGTAAATTTAAGAAAATTTTTTTCAGTCGCATCCTTAGGTTTTAATACAGAATTAAAAAGAAAACTTGCATTTAGAAAACAGGATAATGATAGTTTTTCTTATGAATCATTATATTGCTGGTTAAGGTATGGAGAAATACAGTCTAACAAGATAGAATATCCTAAGTTTGATATAATAAAACTAAAGGAAAGTGTAGAAAAAATTAGAATCCTAACTAGTTATTTGTTTCTTGATAAAATAGATGAAATAAAGGAATTACTTAAAGAATGTGGTGTCTCACTTATATTTGAACCACATCTTCCAAATACATATGTAAATGGAGTTTCATACAAAATTACTAAAGATAAAGCAATAATTATGATAAGTGATAGAGGAAAAAAAGATGATATTTTGTGGTTTACTTTATTTCATGAAATAGCGCATTTAATTATGCACAGTAAAAAAGAAGTTTTTATTGATGGTGATAATGAATTAAAAAGTTCTATAGAAAAAGAAGCTGATGATTTTGCTAAAAATACATTGATTTCAAAAAATGCATATGATGATTTTATTAAAATTAATATAATAAATGAAAAAACGATAAGAAAATTTTCAAAAGATAATAATATTATCCCAGGTATTTTAGTTGGAAGAATGCAAAAAGAAGGTATTATTGGTTATAATGAATTTAATAATTTAATCACAAGAATATAATTATAGGATAATAAACTATTCAAAAATTTATAATTCTCATATTCTAGTAATAGATAAGGAGGATTAAAATGTTTTATAATAATTTTAATATGAATGGTTGTTGCAATAACGAAAATAAGTGTTGTCCAACTGTTTGCGAGGAAAAATGCTGCGAAGATCCAGTATATGAAGCACCAGTTGAAAAATGTATAAAAAAAGATTTTGTACATGAAATAGTTCACGTATGTCCAGTACATACAAGAATAGTAAATAATCACATTTATAAACATACTTATGTACCAGAATATACTTGTTCTGAAGAAAATGTATGTACAAATGTAGATGATAATTGCTGTAATAAATTTTAAAAAGTTCCTAATGGAATTTTTTTCTTTTATGAATCATGTTATAATAAATGTAAGTTATTATTTAGGAGAGTACTACTATGAAAGCATTAACAATTAAAGAACCATGGGCAACACTTATAATAGATGGTTATAAAAAATATGAATTTAGATCATGGAAAACAAATTATAGAGGTAAAATACTAATACATGCTGGAATGAGTGAAGAAAAAGATATGTTTAAAAAATTTAAAGACTATAATTTAAATTGTTCTAAAGGTATGATTATAGGTGAAGCACTTCTTACTGATTGTATTCTTGTTACAAAAGAGTTTGAAGAAGAATTATTAAAAATTGATAAAACAGTATATGGAAGAGAATTACACGAGATGACATATGCTTGGAAACTAGAAAATGTTATAAAATATGATAAACCTATTCCTATAAAAGGAAAATTAGGATTATGGAATTATGAGAAGGAAACTATGCACGAAATGAGATTAAATAATGGTCCATTTGAACTTATAAAAAATGGAACAAAAACTATTGAAATAAGATTAAATGATGAGAAGAGAAGTTTAATAAAAGAAGGAGATATTATTGAATTTGAAAATAGAGTCACAAAAGAAAAATTAAAGACAAAAGTAATTAAATTACACAAATTTGATAATTTTGAAGAATTATATAAACATTTTGATAAAATATCTTTAGGTTATGCTGAAGATGAAATTGCAGATTCTAAAGATATGGAACAATATTATTCACAGGATAAACAAGAAAAATATGGTGTTCTTGGTATTGGAATAAAAGTAATTAAGTAAATTAAAATTTTTTGAATTTTAATTTATTTGTGATATAATTATTATAGTTTAGGAGAAATATGACTATGTTAAAGGAAGAATTAAAGGAATCTTTACAAAAAAATAAAAATTTATCTCAATTAGATAGAGATATAATTCCTAGAATAATTAGTGATTATTCTGTGTTTTTTCAAATGTACGGGATAGAATTTGATAGTATTAATACTAGAAAACTATTGGAAACATTAAATTTTAGGGTAAAGCAAATTGAAGATGAAAAAGTTTCATATAATTCATCAACTAATACAATTGTATTACCAAATAATATTAATATAAGTGAAGAAGAATTATCGGAAATATATGAAAAATCTATATTATCACTTATGACAACAACATATGACCTAAATAGTGGAAATTACAGTGAAGGACTAAATTTTTCTATTGAAAATAAAAAGTACGCAGGTATTATTAATGAAAAGGTAAGAGATAGAATTCATGAACTTGTTTATGGAAATATGGATAACAAAATAGTTACAGTACCAACTGTTTTAGATGGCTTATCAAGGAATATTGAAGGTTTAATCGGCGTAGAAAACTTACTTACATATTTTATAAATGGTAAAGGAGATTTATTTTATAATAAAATGAGCGAAGTAATTGGTTCAGAAAAAGATACTATTGATTTTTTTGAAACATTAAATGAATATGAATCAGTTGATAAAAATAATATGAGAGAAATAAATAAGATTGATATAAAATATGGAAAACAATTTGAAAGAATATTAGAAAATAAAAAAATAGAAACTTTAGCAATGTAATTAAACTTGTCAATTTTTGTCAAGTTTTTTACATTTTATTGATTTATATTTTATATTGATATATTATTGTATTAGGGAGAGTGATTAGGGTGGAACCATCAATAGATAAAATTTTAAATATAATACCTTCTAAATATCAACTTGTATATATTGTTGCAAAAAGATCTCATCAAATGCAAGAAACAAAACATTATCAAATGAAGGAAAAAGATTATAAATCAACTAAAAATATTGGTAGAGCATTAGAAGAAATAGCAGAAAACTTAATTCATGTAAAAGAAGTTTAAGTTTTTTTTTACTATTAACTGCGAACATTTATTTGTGAGGTGGTAGAAATGAAAATAACAAAATTTAAAAAAACATCAATGAGTAAATATAAGGTATATTTTGATAATAATACTTCTATTTTACTTCATGAGGATATAATATTAAAATATAATTTAATATGTAATAAAGTTGTAAGTGATAATTATTTAAATGAAATAATTAAAGAAAATAATAATTACTTAGTATATGATATTGCACTAAAGTATATAAGTACAAAAATGAGATGTGAAAAAGAAATTAAAGAACATTTAATAAAAAAGAATATAGATGAGGATATAATTAATAAAACGATTAATAAGTTAAAAAAAGATGGATATTTAGATGAAACATCTTATATTAGAGCATTTATATATGATAAAGTTAATATTTCTAAAATAGGCCCTAAAAAAATAAAAAGAGATCTTGTTGATTTAAAACTACCAGAGAATATTATTGATGATGAACTATCAAACATTGATGATGAAATATTTAGAGTAGAATTAGAAAAACAAATTCAAAAAAGAATTGATATGTCTAAAAATTATAGTGGAAATGTTTTAAAGCAAAAAGTAATTTCATATTTTATGGATAAAGGATATGACAAAAATATGATTACTAGTATACTAGATACAAAAGAATTATATGATGAAGATGCTTTAAAGAAAGAATATAATAAACTATATAATAAATATTCTAAGAAATATAGTGGAAAAGAATTAGAAATGATTATTAATCAAAAACTATATCAGAAAGGATTTTATCAAAATTAAAAAAGATACTTTTTAGTATCTTTTTTTAATTTGAACTACTATTTTTTGCAGATTCTATAGAAGCATCAATATATTTTTTATATAAGCTTTTTAATTTAGAATCTTTAAATTTTAATCCGTATGATTTTCTAACTTCATCAAGTGTAGTTACTTCAAGAGTTGGATCATCTTCTAATCTTTGATCTTTTATTGATTCAATAATGTTTTCTTTTACTGCTTTTAATTTAGGTTTATCTTTTTCACCAGTTTTAAGAATAATATGGTAACCATATGTAGTTTTTACAGGTGTTTTAGTGTATTCATTAACCTTTAATTTATATGCTGCATCTTCGAATTCTTCAACCATATCACCCTTATTAAAGTATCCTAGATCTCCACCTTTTTCAGCAGAACCAGTATCATCAGAATTTTCTTTTGCAAGAGTATCAAAGTCAGCACCATCTTTTAATTTTTTTATTAAATCTTCGGCCTTAGCTTTAGCTTCATCATCTGTTAATCCATCTGTGTCAGTACTTGATTTAACTTTAATTAAAATATGTTTAGCACTAATATCCCCAACTGTATTTTCTTCATAATACTTTTTAATTTCATCATCTTTTATACTATCTTTAATATGATCTTCTATAGCCTTAGTTCTTTGAAGATTTAAAATGAAATAATCTTTTAAATCATCTTCACTATCATATCCAGCACTTTTTAATGTAGTCTCCCATGAATCACCATATTGAGATTTTAATGTTTCTATTTGATTGCTAGCTTGTTTTTCAATATCTGCATCGTCTTTATATACAACATCAAATATTTTTTTATCGATCATATCAATCATAATAGCACTACCATATTTTTTCTTTAATTCTTTATAAAGATTATCAGCAGTTACATTTTTATTATTTACTGTGAATGCTACTTCTTCTCCATTTTTTAGTTTAGCACTACAACCTGTTACTAACATAGTACCAATTAATAATGTACATACAAATACTAATTTTTTATTCATTATTCATCCTCCTTAAATGTACATATATATAATAACAAAATTAAAAAATAAAAACAATATTTTCTAAAATATATTCACACAATTGTGACTTATGCCATAAAATAATGTGAACAATAAAAAAGGAGGAATGAAAATGAGACAATCATGTGGAACAGGTGCTGGTATAATACTAGTACTATTCATACTACTTGTAATAATAATAGGTGCTTATATCTAAATTCGTTAATTTTTTAAGTTAGGAGGTAAATTATGAGCTGTACAAATACTTGTTCACAAACAAATTGCGCACCAACTCAAGGAAGAGGATGCGGATTCGTTACAATAATAGTACTTTATATACTATTAGCAATTATACTTAGTTCATTTGTTTGCTAAAAAAGTTCTAAAAAAGAACTTTTTTATATTAAGAGGAATTTTTAAAAATAAAATTCTATAAAAATAGACATAATTAAATAAAAGATAATTATGTCTATTATTTGTTAGAAAACTATCAAATACTTTAATATATATTTCTTAAAATATCCTTGTTCAAAAAATATAACACACATATATTATATTAGGGGATAAGTGATTTTATGAATAAAATAAATGATAAAATGTTTTTAGTTTTTACAAGTAGTGAGTTAAACGATTCCTTAGAAAATAATAATGGATGTGAATATATTTATCTAGAAAATGATATTACATTAGATAGTGGTATTACAGTAAATAAAAATAAGAATAATGTAACCAAAATGGGAAACAACTTTCTATTGGAATAACCTATATGAATATACATCCAATTAATACAAGTAAAAATACTATAAGTGGTCATACAGATAGTTTTGTAGATGTATTAATTAAATATAATAGTATATCTGAAATAGTAAATGCTGATGATAATGGATTATTTGAATATAACTTACCATCAACTATTTCTGATAATACAAAAGTAGAATTAACTTCAAATGTTTTAGGTAGTTTTATATATAAAACTAGAACTATAACGACACCATTTACTGGTGAATTAACTTTATTAGATGTAAATCCTTCTATTGATTTTTCTTTTGTTCCAATAGGGGATACTTATATTTTTCCAAAGGTAAGTGATTTAGAAACAAAAATTGTTGATAGTAGGTTAAGTAGTTCAGACTGGAAGTTATATGTGTATATAAATAATCCATTAACTTCATCACTTGGATATACACTTGAAAATGCACTTGCATTTAAGAAGTTTGATGATGAAACAATAATACTAACAAGTACACCAACTATAGTTTATAATGGAAAAAATAATGAAGAAATAGTTAATTTTGAAGACCTTAATTGGTCAAAAGAAAAATGACCATTATTATACCTTGCTAATGATGTGTTAGTCGCAAATGAGGAATATTTTGCAACTATATATTTTTATATTTTTTATGTATTTGTAAATAAAATGTATAATTAATATAATTAATTATATCACAGAATAATTTGTGTTAGAATATTACAAATGGAGTATGTAATATGAGAAAAAAAGTTATTATATCAATATTGTCATTTTTATATGTAATATTTACGAGTATTGGTACGAGTTTTATGGTATCAAATAGTTTTAAATTTATAACTGATAATTTATTTTTAGTTTTAAGTTTATCAGTAATATTATTTTTTATAATGTATTTTATTTTAAACAAAATATTTTGTATTTTAGATAATTATAATAAAACTCAAAATAAACAGTATAATAAGATATTATCTTTGTTTGATAATCATCCTATTATATTTTCTTGCGTTTTTATTCTACTATGTTATTTAATTTATATAATTGCTTTCTATCCAATGATTTTATCAAAAGATCCTAGTTTTCAATTACTACAATATTTTCATATTGATAATAAATATTCTTATTATTCAGTACTTTTAGATAACAATGTAATAATTACTAATCATCATCCTGTTGTTCATACTTTATTATTAGGTACATGTGCACAAATAGGTATAAGTTTATTTAATAATGTAAATATAGGATTATTTTTATATAGTATAATTCAAATATCAGTTTTAGTTTTAACTTTATCTTATACTATATATTTTATGAAAAGTATAAATATATCTTTAAAATATAGGTTAGTATGTCTACTTATATATGCTTTAGTACCAGTATTTCCTTTTTATGCGATGAGCCCAGTTAAAGATGTAATATTTGGCTCTCTAGTAATACTATATATAATTAGTTATTATAAATGTATAATTAGTGAACAGAAGCTAAATTTAAAGGAAATCTTTAAAATAATAATTTTATCAATACTATTATTTTTATTTAGAAATAATGGTATTCACTTATTTATATTATCTTTTCCTTTATTAATAATAATCAATAAGAAAAATAGAAAAGCATTTATAATTATATCTATTTCAGTAGTTTCTTTATTCTTAATATATTCTAAGATAATATTGCCTGTTAATAAAATTACACCTTCAAGTATAAGAGAAACACTAAGTATCCCATTTCAGCAAACAGCAAGATACGTATCTAATTATGAAGATGAAGTTACTGAAAAAGAGAAGAAAGCAATTGATAAAGTTCTTGTATATGATACTTTAAAAGATAGATATAAACCGGAAATAGCAGATCCTGTAAAGAATGAATACAATAAATATGCGACAAAAGAAGATTTAAAAAATTATTTTATAGTTTGGTTTAGTATGTTTAAAAAACATCCAGTTTGTTATATAGAATCTACTATTAATAATACTTATGGTTATTTTTATCCACCTAAAACGAATTGGTATATTTACTATAAATATCTTCCAATAATTAAGGAACATGGTATAAATTATCATTATAATAATTTATCTGGGCTAAGAAATAATTTATCAAGTTTTGGTAAAATTTATCCAAATATTCCAATATTAGGACTATTTGTAAATATAGGATTTAATAACTTTGTATTAATGTTTTTATTAGGTTATTTATTTTATAAAAAGAAATATAAAGAATTATTTTACTTAGTGCCATCATTTGTATTAACACTAGTATGCATTGCGTCACCAGTAAATACATATTTTAGATATGCACTTTCAAATATATTTGCAATGCCTGTAATGCTTGCTATATTTAGAAATATTATAAGAAAAAGAATGTAATATTATGTAAATTATTTTACGTTTATATTGAACTAGACAATAACAATTAGTTATAATTTGATTAGATAGGAGAATAGTAATGGAACAAATTAAAACAGATGCTTTTAAAGAAATAAATAGACATCGTGAAGAATCAGTAAAAAAAGAACAAATACAAAGCAAGAGTATACAAAGACAAAAAGAAAGAGAATCACTTGTGAGAAAGCAAAAAATAGCAGTAGCGAGTGCTGTAATTGTTGCAGGAACTATTGCACTAACAACTTTAGCAGCAGGAGCACATAAAAATTATGTTGGTTCAAAAATACTTGAAGATGAATTTAGAAATGCAGTTTCTGAAGAATGTATAGATGCTAGAAAAAATAGTGATGGAACATATTCATGCAATGATAAAAATGGTTTTATAAGTGCAGAAGATGCAGCATATAGAGTATATAATGCTGCAAAAAGTGCAGGTATGACAGATGCTGAAATATCTGTTGGCCAAAATGGTGAGTACGAGGGACAATTTCTTACTCAATATATAGAACAATTAAGTGAGGTTGATTCAAAAGACAAAGATATAGCAAAACAACTAGCATATTTAAATAATCAAAAAGAAAAATTAGAAAATTCTGCCTCTAATGAAATATCAAGAGGAGGATTAAGATAATATGGAAACAAGAGAAATGGATACAATAGAAATAAATGGTACAAATTATATGATTCTTGAAGTTATTGATAAATATTATTATTTATCAGAAATAGCTAATCCTAATAATATACGTGTTTTTAAAGAAGATAATGGATATATTGAAAGTATAGATTCTACTTTAGAAGAAGAAGCACTTTCAATGTATTATGAAAAACACAATAATTAAAAACTGGTTACTATGTAACCAGTTATTTTAATTCTAATACTTTATTTTTTCCTTGAGTATTAAGAAAATGTTGTAATCTGTAAGAACTTATATACTCAGTTTTAAATTTTTCAAGCTCTTCAATTGTTAATTTAAATCCTTTTATAAATCTTTCTGCAGCATATTCATTCTTAGAATAGAGTACTTTATTAATAATTTCTTCTCTAGTTAAAATATGTATTATATCGATTATTTCAGCACTATACATATCATAATATCCATAATATTCATCGTTATATATAACAATATTACCACTACCTATTACTTCTGCAATCTTTATATCATCATTTATACCATCTACATATCTTAGCGTATCTTCTAGATTTCTACAAAAGTGATATCCATTTACTTTTTTTCCACGAGTATGTCCAAAACTTACATTTGAATCTGTTTGATATGTTTTTCCTTCTTCAAATTCAATTCCATATCTATTTTTCATGTTTTTATCAAATGCTTTAAATCCATACATACTCATAGAATTACCTCCATTAAAAGTATATAATAAATATATTTTTTTGTAAAATATTTACAATATTTATTTTTAATATTATAATATATTTATATATTAAAATAAACACTTTATATATACTATGTTTTCTAGTTTGAATAAAATATAGTAAGTAGGAGATTAATATGTATAGTGAAGAAATAAAAAGATTATTAATATTAAAGAGAAATCTTATTACAACAGAAGAATATCAAAGAATACTTACAACTAGTCCACAAATTCAAAGTATAAAATATAATACATTTACTAATGAATTTGAGATAAGTACAAGTGATAATTATACTTTGAGTTTTAATGTTGAAAGAAAAAAAGAAATGCACGGTTAGTGCATTTTTATTTTTTCACAATTTTTCCATTTATAAATTCCGTATATATTTATAGTAAGATACATAATTGATACGATAAACATCATATATGAATTATTTGTATTATTTAATAAATTAATTGTCCATATTATTAAATCTACTACATTATTACTTAAAAGTATATACCAGCCTTCATTTAATCTTCTATTTAGTAATATCATTCCAAATATATTTAATATATTTGATGTAGCATCTAAAAATTCTAATTTTTGTTTAGGGTTAATTCCAAGTATAGTACCAAATAAAATACTTGTTAAAATAGAAATTATAATAATTATTATAGACTTTTTTCTTTCGAATTTTCTAAATTCTATATTGTTATTACTATCTTTTGATTTATTCCATGAAATAAAACCAATTATATTAAGTGGTAAATATAGTAATAAAGAAAGAATAAATAGTCCATATAAATTATTAATATAAGATATATATGCATTTACTAAATTATATATACATCCAAATATATAATTAGATGATTTTCCTTTAACTTGAAGATAAATATTTAATGTACCACTAGATAGTGCTAAAAAACCAAAATAAATATCGTTAAAAACAATACCAAGTACAAAAGAAAAAACTACTATTGATACAATAATAGTTATATGTTTATTATTCATAGTACCACCTATTATATTTTATAAATATAAATAATAGTTGCTACAAAAATTATTCAAACTGAGTTAATGAGCCTATACCTTTTTTAATCTCTATAGTATAAGTACCTAAATCGTAAGTTATGTTAACCACAATGATATAGTCATTATCATTAGATACTTTAGCTAAAGAAAAAGTATCCTTTGTTTTATTTAAGTCTATTTTTGATGTAGTTAAGAAATTATTACTTTTAAGCTCAGCAATATATTGATCTAAATCTGATTGTACATTTTTTATATCTGTATATGTGTAACTTTTAGTAGTTATTTTATTCTTTTTGCTAGTACTAATACTACTAGTTTTTCTTTTTCCTACAACTGAAGTTATTGATGGAAATGTATCATTTCCAATAGTATAAAATTCTTTGTTACCTTGTTTATCTACATTTTTAATAACTAAAAATATAAAACTACAAATTGCTAAAATAAATAATAATATAGCACTTATTACACAAATTATTATAGTTTTTATAGTCTTATTCATCTTATTCCTCCTTTTAACAATTATAACACATTTACTTTACACTTTGTAGATTAAAAGTTCTTGTTAGTAAAATATATATGTGTTACACTCAAGATATAAGGAGGAATTATAATGAAGAATTATAAAGTAGTACAATATGGATGCGGTAAAATGTCAAAGTATACTATGAAATATAGTCTAGAAAAGGGTTATACTATAGTAGGTGCATTTGATATTAATAAAGATATTATTGGAAAAGATATATCTTGTATTATTGGTGGTAATGACTTAGGCGTAAGTATAAGTCCTATAGATAATGCAAAAGAGATTTTAAAAGAATTAAAACCAGATATCGTAATAATTACAACAATGAGTTTGATGAAAGATGTAGCAGGCATATTTAGAATTTGTGCTGAATTAGGTATAAATGCAATTAGTACTTGTGAAGAAGCTTTATATCCTTTTAATTCATCTCCAGTACTTACAGAAGAATTAGATAAAATAGCAAAGGAAAATAATTGTACATTAACAGGAAGTGGATACCAAGATGTGTTTTGGGGAAATTTAATCTATACATTAGCAGGAAGTACACATAAGATTAATAAGATAAAAGGTAGTTCAAGTTATAATGTTGAAGATTATGGAATAGCACTTGCTAAAGCACATGGTGCAGGTCTTACAAAAGAAGATTTTGAAAAAAATATTGCAGTAGTAGATAATATTTCAAAAGAAGAAAGAAATAAATTAATAGAAAATGGAGAATTTCTTCCATCTTATATGTGGAATACAAATGGATGGCTTTGTAATAAGTTTAATTTAACAGTTATAGATCAAACACAAGAATGTATTCCGATATTAGCAGATGAAGATATTAAAAGTGATACTTTAAATATGACTATTAAAAAGGGTGATGTAAGAGGTATGAGTGCCCTTGTTAGAACTAATACTAAAGAAGGAATAGTAATAGAGTCAGAATGTATAGGAAAAGTATATAAGAGTGATGAAGTTGATATGAATGTATGGCAAATAGAAGGAGAACCTAATACTAAAGTAGTTATTAGTAGACCATCTACAGTAGAACTTACATGTGCGACTATTGTAAATAGAATAGAAGATGTAATAAATTCAAAACCAGGTTATATACCAACTTCAGAGTATGATATACCAAAATATAAAAACAACTAGTTAAATTAGTTGTTTTTATTTTTCACAAGTAGCACCTAAAGATTCATATATTTTAGTTGCGCCATCAAGTGTAAGTTTATTATTAGAATTAACATAAGCTTTCATACCAGAATTATCTTTTACAAATTTTGCCATATCTAGTTTTGTATAATCAATAATAACTTTTGAAGTAAGCTTATCAGAATCTTTTTTAATATCAATAGTATATCCACCATATGTTTCATTAGCGGTATTATATGTAGTATTTAATTGATTTTCAAAATATGTAAGTACTTCCTCGTTACTAGAAATTACAACTTCTTCAGTAACAACACTATTTACAGTATTACCTTTAGCATGAATTTCATAAGTAGAATTTAATTTATATCCACTAGCAGATTGATCAGATGTTAATGTACACTTTCTAACTACCTCTTTATCATTGTTAGTACATCCTGCAATTAGAAATATAAAACCAAATATAAATAAATATTTGAAACACTTTTTCACAAAAATTCTCCTTTCTTAAGAAAATTATAGCATATAAAATTAAAAAAAATGAATTAATTTAGGGGAATAAATAAAAAAATAAGCTAATAAATATTATGAGAAAATAAAAATAGTGCGAAATTTGTAATGTTTTGTCAAAACTATTTAAAAGAAAATTAATTAGTGATTTAATAACTATTGTAGAAAAGGGAGGATGAAAAAAAGTGCTAAATATTAATATTGAATTTACTAAGGGGGTATTATTTGTTAGATTGGAAGGAATATTAACAGATGATAATGAGCTTGGAATAGAGAATACTATTACTGAAATAATTAATGATGGTGGTATTAGATATTTAGTTTTTAATATAAGTAATTTAATAATAAAAAGTAGTAATAAGTTATTTGAAATATGTGAGAAATTAGTTAAGACTAATGATGGTAGAATGTTAATGTGCGGAAAAGATAACTATAGTGCAAAATATATTAATGTAAAAGATGAACTTGCCGCACTTAGGGAGTTTAGTCTATGCTAAAACTTACTGATGAACTTGTAATAAAATACGATAGTCTTATAATGTCCATAGTAAATAAATTCGCACAAAATTATAATAGAGAAGATTTGTATCAAGTAGGTAGAAATGCACTTTTAAAAGCATCACTAAAGTATGATGAAAATGCTAATGTAAAATTTTCTACATTTTCATATAAGTATATTTTAGGTGAAATATTAAAGTACATAAGAGAAGATAAAAATTTGCATGTTAGTAGAGATATGATTAGATTAAATAGAAATATAAAAGTCGCAGAAGAAAGATATTATATGAGTTATGGAAAATACCCTAGTTCATATGAATTATCACTCTTATTAAAAGAAAATGAAAATAAAATAAAAGAAGTACTTAATTTATGTCAAAATACAGATAGTTTAGATGAAAAAAATGATTATGGGGATAATGAATTATCTTTGTATGATGTTACTTATGATAAAGATAAAGTTGATAGTATAGATTTAATTTCTTTAAAATATGCTCTTAGTGAACTTAGCAAAGAAGATAGAGATTTAATATATCAAAGATATTTTGAAGATAAAACTCAAACGGAAATAGCAGAAAAAATGAATATAAGTCAAGTAAAAGTATATAGAATGGAAAAGAAGATACTTGATGAATTAAATAGTAAAATGTGTGCATAAATCTTGCAAAAGCAAGATTTTTTTGTATATAAAAATATTTTTTGTAAATAATACAAATGGTGAATAATATGGAAAAGAAAGAATATCAGAAGCTAATAGAAAAACATAGTCCAAAAGAAAATAAATTAAAAAATGCAATACTAGCTTTTTTAGTAGGAGGACTTGTAGGTGTAATAGGACAAGTACTTGTATGTGTTTATGAAAAATGCCCAGCAATAAGTCATAATGAAGCTATTAGTCTTATGATGGTCACACTTATATTTTTTTCTTGCTTGTTTACAGCACTTGGATTTTTTGACACATTAGTAGCAAAAGCAGGAGCAGGACTATTTGTACCAATAACAGGTTTTGCACATGCAACTACATCTAGTGCACTTGAATACAAAAAAGAAGGATTTGTAATGGGAATAGGATCTAATATATTTAAATTATCAGGTAGTGTAATTTTATATGGTGTTATAGCCGCATATGTATTTGGTATTATTAGATTCGTATTTTTTGGAGGGTAAGAAAATGAATATAAAATTTAATAATGTATATGTAGAAAATACATCTACTGTAGCAGGACCTTTTGTAATAGAAGGACCACTTAAGGATAAATTTGATAAAACCTTTAATGATTTTTATGATAATGAAAAAACATTTGAAAAATGTGAAATAAAAGAACTTAGTGAAGCAATAAAAATCCTTCTTGATAAGTCACATCACAAAGAAGAAGATATAGATGTAGGAATATCTGCAGATTTAATGAATCAAATAACAATATCAAATTATACTTTTTCAAAATATAGTATTCCATACTTAGGAGTATATAATGCATGTGCATCTATGTGTGAAGAAATATTAATTGCATCTAATTTAATAGATAGTAAAAAAGCAAAAAGAATTATATGTATGACATCATCACATAATATGACTGCGGAAAGACAATTTAGAAATCCGGTTGAATATGGCGCACCTAAACCTAAAACAACAACATTTACAGTAACAGGTAGTGCAGGTATTATGCTTACAAGTGATAAAACAGATATAAAAGTAACAAGTGCTACTATAGGAAAAGTAATAGATATGGGCGTTAGTAATGTATTTGATATGGGAAGTGTAATGACTCCTAGTGCAGCATATACTCTAAATGAGCATTTAAAAGAAACTAAGACAAATGTTAATGATTATGACTTAATATTAACTGGTGATCTTGGAGTATATGGTAAAGAATTATTTAAAGAGTACTGTAAAAAAGAATATAACATTAACATAGATAAGAATTATGATGATTCTGCAACTATGATATATGACTTTAAAAATGAAGATATATATGCAGGTGGATCAGGTCCAGCATGTTTACCACTTGTAACATATTCTTATGTAATTCCAAAAATGAAAGAAAGATTAATAAAAAAAGTATTATTAATTGCAACAGGAGCACTTATGAGCCCAACTATGTGTAATCAGAAATTTAGTATACCTAGCATAAGTCATGCAATATGTTTGGAGGTAGTTTAATATGATATATTTATATTCATTTCTATTTGCTGGGATAGTATGTTTAATAGGACAAATTATACTTGATAATACTAAGTTGTTACCAGGTCATATAACTAGTTTATTTGTTATGATTGGCGCATTCTTAGATATATTTTCAATATATGATTTATTTGTTCAAAAATTTGGTGCAGGAGCACTTGTATGTATAACTAGTTTTGGACATTTATTAATTCATGGAGCACTTTCAAAAGCAGCATCAGATGGTCTTCTAGGATTATTTACAGGTATGTTTTCTTTAACTGCAACAGGTATAACTGCAACTATAATATTTGCTTTTATATTTACACTAATATTTAAACCAAGAGATTAATTTTTTTCTTGGTTTTTAAGTTGATACCTTTATTGATGTTATCTAAATAGTAGTATTCTGTATCCATTCGTCTTTCTTTACAAAAAAGAAATTTATTGACATAATGTGTCGAGGGAGAGTATAATATAAATAATATAAAAAAGTAGGTAGAAAATGAATAAGAAAAAAGGATTTACATTAATAGAATTATTAGCAGTAATAGTAATATTAGCATTAATAGTAATAATAGCAGTACCAAAGATATTAGATGTAATAGAAAAAAGTGAAAGAACAGCATGGGGAGAAAGTGCAGGATTAATGGCAAAAGCCGCAGAATTAAAGTATAGTGAAGGAAGTATAACAAATACAGAAAGAAATGAAATATATGAATTTGAAAATGGAGACTTTAAAAGTGGAAGTCCAACACTAACATTTAAGGGAGATAAACCATATAGTGGAAAGATAGTACAAGAAAAAGGGAAAACAACACTAGCATTAATAAGTAAAAATAAGAAATGGTGTGCAATAAAAAATACAGGAGAAAGAATAGCAAAAGTATATAAAATAGGAAAAGAAATAACAGAAGAAAATTGTAAGATAGGATACACAGGTAGTAGTGATGATAACAAATCAGAAGAGTATACATGTCCAGATATAAGTACATATCCTGGTAAAGACTTAACAAGTACAGAAATAGATTCAGATGGATATATTAAAGCAGATGGTTATATATTTAGTATTTTAAATAATGAGGCAACCATAGTAGCATATATTGGACAAACAGGAGAAACTGTTGATTTAGTAATTCCAAAAACTATAAATAATGCTCTTGTAACAAGTATATCTGCTAATTTACAAGGAAAAAATTTCAAAAGTATAACAGTATCACCTAATATTAAATTTATTAATCAAGGCGTTTTATATGGTGCAACAATTAATAAGTTAAATCTTGACTATGCTAGTGGATTAACAAGCTTATCATTAAGTGGATTAACAAGCACAGGTGATATAGTTGTAGCATGCAATCCTAATCTAGCAACAATTACAAATTCTACAGGATTAAATGTTCATAAGTTGGAAATAGAAAATTTAAGTAAACTAACAGAGGTATCTAACTTTATGGGTTCAAATATTGAACAATTAATAATAAAAAATAATGAAAATTTGAAGAAATTATCAAAAAATGATTTTTCAGGTACAACAATCAAAAAGATGGAATTGACAAATATTCCTATTACAACTCTTGATATGGGTTTAGTAAATTCTAATAGTTTTGAAGAATTAACATTAAAAGGTTTAACTAATTTAACAACAATAGAGTCAAATTCATTTAAAGATACAAAACTAACAAGTTTAATATTAGATAATAATAGTGTACCTAACTTAGTTACAATAGGAGAATCTGCATTTGCAAATAAAAATGAAAATAAAAATTTAAATACAGTAGTATTAAGTAATTTATCAAAATTAACAACAATAGGTAATAATGCATTTTTTAATCAAAATATTAGTACTTTATCATTATCGGGTTTATCAAAATTAACAACGATAGGATCTAATGCATTTACAAGCAACAATATAAAAATTGTTAGTTTTGAAGGAATGTCTAATGTTGAGACTATCGAAAGTGGTGCATTTGGTTCTAATCCATTAACCAATTTAGATTTTAAAGCAGCAAAAAATCTTACTAGTATTGGGGAAGGTGCATTTTATTCAAGTGAAACGTTTAAAAATATTGATTTTTCTGGATTAACTCAAGCAATATCAGGAACTCTAGTTGCAACAACTGGAAAAGTAGATAATTTTAATTTTTCAAATACTGGTCAAGATATGACTGAGTTTATTAATAGTAATATAGCAGCATTTAATTATATAGGTGCAATTAATTTAAAAAATAGTAAAGTGACAAAGTTAAATTTACAATCTAATAGAGGTATATTCAAAATCAATTTGAATGGGTGCAATAATTTAACAACAATTGAATCAAGTAGCAACAATATAAATTCATTGGATTTAAGTAATTTATCGTCATTAAAAATATTAGATTTGGATTCTGAAGAAAATTTAGAGTCTTTAATTGTTAATGGTTCTAACAATTTAGAATCTATTACTTGTGGTTCTTGCACAAAATTACCTAAACTTGATACAAGTGGATTAACAAAATTAACAAAAATATATATGCCAAGTTGTCAAGCAATAACAGCAATAAGAATTGCAGAGAATGTACCTGCAACTAGTAATTTATTTATTGATTCAGATAAACTTACATGTGTTCAGATAGATGGTGATCAGACAAGATTCAATGCTAATTTTCAAACATATTTTCCACAAGTAGATTCTACTGTAATAAAATCATCTTGTAATTTTGATTAATAAATATAAAGAATTGACAATAATTCTTAATTGATATAAAATAATCCCCGAAAGAAAGGGGATTTTCTTATGCTTGATGAAGAAATTATTTTAAATAAAGAAATTTCTATAGATAATAAAAATAGGATTATTATTCCAAAAGAGGCAGAACCAAATGATGGTGATATAGTTTGTCTTATAAGGGAAAATGATTTAGTATTTAGAATTCAAAGTTTTAATAAATATAGTAATTTGTTAAAGAAATATAGAAGGTTAATAATGAGTTCAAAAGATATAAAAAGTAAACTTGATTATGAAAATCTTAGAAGTCTATTAATTTTATCATTAATGGGTAAAAAGGAAGTTGATTCAACTAATAGAATAATTATTCCTGAAAAGGTAATAGAGGAATATGATCTAGGAGAAAAAGTAATTGTTACAGGTGGAGATGATCATATAAAAGTTTTTAAAAATGAAGATACTAAAAAGGAATATATGTTAAGATTACAAGAAAAATACGGAAATTTAGTTTAATTACTAAATTTTTTTTCTTTGTATATATAAAGAATTATGATATAATTGTCTTAAGAAAAGTAGGTGAAGTAATAAATGGATTATAAGTTTGTAATAAATGATTTTGAAGGACCATTAGATTTATTACTTCATTTAATAAAAACTTCTGAAATGAGTATCTATGATATAAAAATAGAAAAAATAACTAAGCAGTATTTAGATTTTATTAATAGTATGGAAAATATGAATTTATCTATTGCGTCTGAATATTTAGTAATGGCTTCTGAACTTATAGAAATAAAATCAAGGATGTTGCTTCCAAATAAAAAAGATATGGACGAGGATGAATACGAAGAAGATCCAAGAGAAAATTTAATTAATAGATTAATAGAGTATAAAAAATATAAAGATATGATTGATACTTTTAAAGTATTAGAAGAAGAAAGACAGGATATATTTACTAAAGAACCTATTAATTTAAGTGAATACAGAACTGAAGAAGTAACAAATGATAACGGATTATCTTTAGATGATTTATTAAATGCATTAAATAACTTTCTAAAAAGAAAAGAAGATGAAAGACCAATTTCAACTAAAATAACAAAAAAGGAAATATCTGTAAAAGATAGAACTGTTCAAATAAGAAATATTTTATCTAAAAAGAAAAAGGTATCGTTTTATGATTTATTTGAAGTTAAGACAAAGGAGTATGTTGTTGTAACATTTTTATCAATACTTGAAATGGCTAAATATGGTGAGATAAATATTGTACAAGAAGGTAATTTTGATAACATTGTAGTAAATTTAAAAGAAGGTGTAAATAATGATTGATGTACTAGAAGCATTACTATTTGCGGTAGGTGATGAAGGTCTATCATTTGAAGAAATAAAAGAAATATTAGAAATAGATGAAACTAAAGTAAAGAGTATTATAGAAGAATTAGAAAATGTTTATTCTGATGGAAAAAGAGGCATAGAACTAAAAGTACTAGGAAATAAGTATAAGCTTACAACTAAAAATAAGTATAAAGATTATCTAGTAAAACTATCAGATAATGTTAGTAATACACTTAGTAAATCTGCACTTGAAACTCTTGCCATTATCGCATACAATGAACCAATTACAAGAGTAGAAGTAGATGATATTAGAGGAGTAAATTCATCACAAATGATAAGAAATTTAATATCAAAAGGATTTATTGAAGATGTAGGAAAAAGTGATTTGCCAGGTAAACCAATATTATACAAAACAACTGATCATTTTTTAGATTATTTTGGTTTAAGTACAAAAGATGAACTTCCTAAAATTAATATGGAAGAAATAGAAGTACTTGAAGAAGATGACTTATTTTTATCTAGATATAAAGAAGTAGGTGAGGAGTAATGGTTGGAGTATTAATCGCATCTAAAGAAGAATTTAAAGTATTATTAGAAGTATATAATATAGGAGATAATTCTTTAGAAAAATACCCATATGGAGAATATTACAGAACAACATTTCATAATAAAGATATTGTATTTTTTAGAAGTGGTTCAAGAAAAACTATGGCATCTGGTAGTGTTCAATATATGATAGATAAGTTTGATATAAAAGAACTTTATGTATTAGGTACTGCTTCTGCTTCTTCAGAATTATTATCATATCAAGATATATTTATTCCGGAGTATGTGGTAGATTATGATTTTATTATAAGAGATATAGATGATGAGATAAAAGAAGAATATTTAATAAAGAATAATATTCCAAATATATCACTTGATTATAAGACAGGAATACTTGGAAGTAGTGATAGAGCATTAGTCACATGGAAAGATTTAACATACTTAGCAAGTCAAAATGTAGATGCTTCTGATATGGAAAGTGCACCAATATTAAAAATTTGTAATCTAAATAATGTAAAATGTACTATAATAAAAGGTGTAACCGATAAACCAATCAAAGGAAAAGATGGTTTTGATGAACAAGTAGATGTTTATGAATATAATTTAAAAATTGTTATGAAAAATCTTATAGAAAACTACTTAAGTGAGGTAATATAATATGAAAAGAGTGTCCATAGTAGCAGTAGTAATACTACTTTTTTGTGTAGGATGTACTATTATAACAAGTAACAAAGAAGATAATAATAAAGATAATAATGAAGTTACTAAGAATGAAAAAGAAAAAAATGTTTATTTAGATTATGTAAAAGAATTAAATAATGTAAAAGAAAGTGATTCAGAATTACCATTTGATATTTCTGTTAATTATAATTTAATATCTGGTGAAGGTATTAGATATGAGGTTACTATTGATAATCCAAAGGAAGAAATAAAAGATGTTGAAGCACTTGCTATTCATAATAAACAAACTGATGATGTGTTTCCTAGTATTGGGATATTTGATGAAAAAGTAAACTTAATAAAAGGAGAAAAACCAGAAGGTGTTATTTTAGTTGGATATATTCCATATGAGGGTTATTTGGATGACTTTGAATGTGAAGTAAAGGTACTAGTAAAATATGAAGTTAATGAAATTGATAAAAAAAGCTATTATGTGACAAAAAAATTAAAAGAACCAGAGTATGATAATTCTGGTGAAGAAAATGAAAGTTAAAATATTTGATGAAGGACATGAAGCTGATCTTGAAAGTAGGGTAAATGAATTTTTAAAAGACCATAAAGATATAATAGATATTAAATTTCAAGTTAGTATAGCAATGTTTTCAGATGAACAAATTTATTGCTTTTCTGCAATGATTATGTATAAATAAAAAGCCATTAATATGGCTTTTTTACATTATATTCATTGAATTTTGATATGATGCATTTATATAATCACTACTCATTTGTGTATAATCAACAGCTTTAGGATAAATACTATTTTCTAAATTTTTAATTTTTGTTTCTAGATTCTGTACTTTTGTTTCTAGTGATGAAACTCTATTTTCAAGTTGGTTATAACTATTTTGATTATTTTGATTATTTACAGGAAATCCTGGCATATTCATTCCCATATTCATTTGACTCGGAAAATTAGGTATCATAGGTGTTGGATATTGCATGTTAACTGAGTTATATGCTTCAAAACCTGGCCTTTCATCATATACATAGATTTTATCTTGATTCATATTTTCCTCCTTAATTCTTTCAATTTTAGTATATGCTTTTGTTTATTTTTTGTCTGGGCTATAGTATAATGTTTATGGGTGAAGTATATGAGACTTAGAAATATAAGAGGTGCAAATAAAATAATAGAAGAATCAAAATATATTATTTTAAATCCAGAAACTAAGAAAAACAATTGGAAAGAAGTATTTAAAAATAATAATCCTATTCATATTGAAATAGGTATGGGTAAGGGTGATTTTATAATAGGAATGGCTAAAAAGTATAAAAATATTAATTTTATTGGTATTGAAATGTATGATAGTGTTATTGTAAAAGCAGTACAAAAATTAGAAGATGAAGAAATACCTAATTTAAGATTAATAAGAATGGATGCTAATAAAATAGAAGATGTATTTAATAAAGAAATAGATTTAATATATTTAAATTTTTCAGATCCATGGCCTAAAAATAGAACTGCAAAAAGAAGACTTACACATAAGAATTTCTTAGATAAGTATGAAAATATTTTTAAAGATAAAAAAACAATATATCAAAAGACAGATAATATGCATTTATTTGAGTTTTCTATTGAATCACTAAGTGAATATGGATATAAATTAAGAAATATTTCTTTAGATTTAGCAAATAGTGATTTTACTGATAATGTTATGACAGAGTATGAAAAAAAGTTTACATTAGCTGGTGACAGAATTAATAGACTTGAAGCATATAAAGATTAATTTATTATTGTAAAAATAGTAAAATTATGGTAATATTAAGAAAATAAGAAAGGGTGCTTTAATATGAATAAAATATTAAAAAAAGTATTAGTAATAACAGGAGCAGTTTTGTTACTTGTAGGATGTACTAAAAATTATAAAAAATTAGCATATACTACATATAATGAATATTTTAATAGTAAAGATGGTTATACTATTATAGATCATTCTAATAATTATGGACTTGAAGTAATAAGAAGTTTAGAAGCAGGTAATGGTACTATTCAAATTATGTATACTGAATATAAAGATAGTAAAGAAGCAGATACATATATAAAGAATGCATATGGAAGTAACAAAGATTACAAAATTAATAAAAAAGATAAATATACTATAGTTAAGTCAACAAAAGGAAGATACTTTAAATTATATAAAGTTGATAATGTAATAGTATATGGTACATCACAAGATAAGAAAGATAAAAAAGAAATAAATAGTATACTTAAAGACTTAGGATATTAGTATTCTATTTTTTTGCTTTAGGAGGAAAAAATGAAAAAAATATTATTATGTGTAATGGATGGTGTAGGTTATTCTAATATAGAAAAAGGTAATGCTGTAAAAAATGCAAATACGCCTAATTTAGATAAGTTAGAAAGTATGTATCCACATAGTCATATAGAAGCTTCTGGTATATATGTTGGACTTCCTAAGGGCCAAATGGGAAATAGTGAAGTAGGACATTTAACAATAGGTGCTGGAAGAAGAATATATCAAAATTTAGAACTTATAAATAAATCTATAGATGATAAAGAATTCTTTAATAATAAATCATTTATAAATGCAATAAATCATGCAAAAGAAAATAACTCTAAACTTCATATAATGGGTCTTTTAAGTGATGGTGGAGTACATTCTCATATAAATCATTTTAAAGAAATATTAAAAATATGCAAAAAAGAAGACTTTAAAAATGTATATTTTAATATATTTACTGACGGAAGAGATACAAGACCTGATACAAGTATTAAATATATAGAAGAATTAAAAGAAGTTATGGATGAATACAATATAGGTATTATATCTACTATTTCTGGAAGATATTATGCAATGGATAGAGATAAGAGATGGGATAGAGTACAAAAGGCATATGATAGTATGGTTAATAATATTGGTCCTAAATATAATAGTTGTGAAGAACTAATAATGGATAACTATAAAAATGATATAACAGATGAATTTATAAAACCAGGTATATTAAATCCTAATGGTAACATAGAGGATAATGATAGTATAATATGGGTTAATTTTAGACCAGATAGAGCTATTCAAATATTAAGTGCACTAACAGATAATAATTTTGATGGTTTCAAAGTAAAGAAACTATCAAATATATATTTAACTACAATGATGTACGTTAGTGACAATATAAAAAGTGATATAGCATTTAAAAAAGAAATTGTAGATAATACTTTAGGTATTGTTCTTGAAAATAATAATAAGAAACAACTTAGAATAGCAGAAACAGAAAAATATGCACATGTTACTTATTTCTTTGATGGTGGAAGAGAACTTAATTTAAAAGGATGCAAAAGAATATTAATAAATTCACCTAAGGTTGCAACTTATGATTTAAAACCTGAAATGAGTGCAAATGAAATAACAAGTACTTTACTTGATGAAATGGATAATAATTATGATTTTATCTTCTTAAATTATGCCAATGGTGATATGGTAGGGCATACAGGTGACTATAATGCAACTATAAAAGCAGTAGAAACTGTAGATAAAATGATTGGCAAATTATATGAAAAAGCAAAAGAGGCAGGATATACACTTATAATAACTGCGGATCATGGTAATGCAGAAAAAATGCTTGATGAAAAAGGAAATGTAGTAACAAGTCATACCAATAATAAAGTACCATTTATAGTATGTGAAGAGTGTGAAAATATAAATGTAAAAGAACTTAAGGATATAGCACCATTTGTATTAAAAGAATTAAATATAAAGTTACCAGATGAAATGAAATAAAAATGTGTTATAATAATAAAAAAGAATAGGAGAGGTTTATATGAAAATAAAGCGTTTTATAAATATAGTAATATTTATTTTTATCTTTGCACTTTATTTCTTTACCTTTCTTATGATTTACGATAATTTTAGAGAAAGAAAATTAAATTCTTTAGAAAAATCCGCACTAGAGTTATTTGAAAATAAAATTGAAGCTAAAAAAGATGAAATAATTCCTGAAAATATAACTCCAACAGTTAATTATAATGGTTATACTATTTTAGGAAGAATACAAATACCAAGAATAGGTTTTAGTTCAGTAATATTAAAAGAACAAACTTATGCGGCAATGAATATTGGAACTATAAAATCATATGGTGTTGATGTAAATGAACCTGGAGGTTTTGTTGTTTCAGGTCATAACTTTAGGGGTAGAAATAGATTCTTTTATTCAATATTAAATCTAAAGTCAGGAGATAAAGTTAATATAACTGACGCTAGTGGAAAATATATGGAATATACTGTATACGAAGTAGATAGATATGTAAGCCCTAATGATACAAGTTATTTATCTTATTTTGATGGATATCATGTAACACTAGTTACTTGTGAAAATGGTGGAAAAAGTAGAATAGTTGTAAAGGCTAGAGTACAATAAAAATAGTATTTGAAGTTATTTTAAATAACTTCTTTTTTTTATTAAAAATATATGTTATTATATTATATAAGGATAGGAGGGCTAGAAATGGATTTTGATGATTTACCATTCGAAGAAGAAAACGATTCAAAAAAAATAGATGATATTGATGATTTACCATTTGAAAAAGCTTTTTCTAGTACTCCCGATACTGATAAAAAAGAAGAAGAAAAAATAGATGATTCTATCAAAGAAGATGTTGAAAGTATTAGTACGCAAGATGAATTATTTGGAGATTTGAGCAATAGTGACTATATACCAAATGATGAAAAAATGCTAGATATAAGTAAATTATATGAACAAGAAGAAACAGAAAATAAAGAAAATATATTTTCAAATATTGGTGAAAAATTATCTGAACATTTAAAAGTATTGCCAGTAGTCGCATTTGTATTTGTATCATTACTTGGAGTATATTTATTTTCTACAAATATAAAAGCAGCTGAAGTAAATTTAATAAGAATAGAAGAAAAAAATAAAGTTGGTTATATAAACAGTGATGGAGAAGTACTTGCAAAACCAAAGTATATATCTGGAACTAATTTTTATAAAGGTTATGCACTTGTAAAAAATTATAATAATTTAAGTGGTGTATTAAATGGTAAAGCAAAACTAGAAGTACCATTTGGAAGTTATTTCTATATTGATTTATATTCTAATAGATATATAGTAAGTAAGTTTACAAATGAAGGATTAAAGCAAGGATTACTAGATGAAAATTTAAAAGAATTAACAAGATTTAATTATGATAATATTAGTTATTCAAAGTCTGGACTTTTCCTATTTGTAAGAGGAGAAACTATGGGACTTATGAATAGTGAAGGTAAAGAAATATATTCTTATGTAGTAGATGAAGTAGATAATAGAGACATATCTATAGAAATATCATCTGGTGAGTCTTTAGAAAAATATGCAAAAATAAAGATAAATGATTCATCTACTATAATTAATACTAAAACAGGTAAAGAAGTATATAAATATACATTAAGTGATATATATGTACTTGATAATAATGTATTTTATGTGAAACCTAATAGTGATTCAGAAAATAATAAATATTTTGTAATAAAAGATGATAGAGTAGTTTATGAAACATCAAATTACAAAAGACTTAGAGTAGAAGATATAAATTCAAATGTAGCAATTGGAATAAAAGATAATGCAAAAAAAGATTATATTAATCTAAGCACCAAAGAAGTAATAAATTCCAATGACAATATTGATTATGAGTACTCTGATGGTGTAGTTTTAGAAAAAAGTCATAATTTTACTGTGGATAAAGATGAGTATAAAATTTTATATAATAATAGGGTTATAGGCGAATTTACAGATATTAAACCTCTTGATAATACATTTACTAATGGATTTATGAAAATAAAAGAATCAGATTCTAAATATGGATTTATAAATAAAAAAGGAAAAGTTATAACTAGTAAAGGTTATGATAATTTATCTGATTTTGAAGATTATGGTTATGCTGTAGTAACAAATGATAATTCATATGGTGTAATAAATAGTAATGGAAAAGAAGTAATAAAACCTGAATATGATGAGATAGTATTATTAGATAGTGATTTATTTAATACTGTTAAAAAAAGCGGTAATGAAGAAGTTTTTGTATTTAGAGTAAATGATAAGTATGGTATAATTAATTCAAAGGGAAAGATATTAATTAAACCTATATATAAAGAGTTTAGTTTAGTATCAACAAAATATCCTATAATAAAAGCAACATATAATAATGAAGAAATATTAATTAACTTAAGTACATTTAATGAACTTACTATGAAAATAGATGATGAAGTTAATGTATATGAAAATTATATAACTATAGGAGATAAATATTATAATTATAATGGTAATTTAATATACGAAACTAAATAGGGGAGGTTTTTATATGAAGAAAGGATTTACATTAATAGAACTTTTAGCAGTAATAGTTTTACTTGGTATTATTAGTGCTATAGCTTATCCTAAAATATTGGATGTAATAGAAAATAGTAAAATTAGTGCATTTAATTCTTCTAAGAAGTTAATAATAGAAAGTGCAAAAACAAAATATTTAGCAGATGTAAGTAAAGCTAATGTTACTGAATATAAAGTAGTAGATTTAATAGAAGATGGATATATTAATAAAGGTGCAAAAAATCCATTAACAGGAAAAGACTATAGTGATAGTACTAAGGTATTAGTAACAAATGAAGATGGAAATATAAAATTCTATTATATTGATGGTGATACACTTTTAAGTAAAATTAATAAGTTAGATAATAATAGTGGATTATATAAAGAAAATGATGAATATTTATTTAAAGGTGAAAATGCTAAAAACTATATAAGTTTTAATGAAAAAATATATAAAATAATAAAAATAGATAAAAATGGTTATACATATATAATTGAAAATGAATGTAATAATTCTTCAAAAAGAGATAATGTAAATTCTAGCTTAGTAACAATATATAATGATCAATATAGCGAAGATGAAAAGAAAATGATAAACGATAATTTAGAAATTATATCTGCAAATATGTATAAAGGGACATTATTAAATAATTCAACATTTATAAAAAACGGAAAAGATATGTGGATAAATGATAACTTAGATTATAAAATACTTACATCTGACACAAATGAAATAATAAAAGATGATAGTGTAGATGCATGTATTAAAATGGTTTTAAAATTAAGAAACAATATAATAGTACAAAATGGGGATGGAAGTGAATTTAATCCTTATATAATAAATATGCAAAATTATTGATAAAATTCAATAATTTTTTTAATGAAAAAAATTACAAAAAATGCTTGCAAAACCTTATAAAACTTGATATAATGTCTTTATGTGTGACTGCGTAGATGTGCGAGGTTGCTGATACACCAGGTTAAGTTGTTTTTATAAAATAAAGGTAAACTGGCAAAAATCAGGTAATTTGTACGGAGCAAGTCTATACAAGATATAGGCGAAGGGAGGATTATATATGTCTAACAAAATACAAGTACGCTTAAAAGCATATGATCCAAGAACAATTGATCAAGCTGCTAGCAAGATTGTTGAAACTGTTAAAAGAACAGGTGGAGAAGTTAGTGGACCAGTACCACTACCAACAAAGATTGAAAAAATAACAATCTTAAGAGCTGTACATAAGTATAAAGATTCTCGTGAACAATTTGAAATGAGAACACACAAAAGACTAATTGTTATCAATAATCCTAGTAAAGACACAATCGATGCTTTAGCAAGATTGGATTTACCTAGTGGTATTGAAATAAATATTAAATAATTATAGGAGGAAGAAATGAAAAAAGGAATCTTAGGTCGTAAGATCGGGATGACACAGGTTTTTGCAAAAAATGGAAAATTAACTCCAGTAACAGTTATTTCTATTGAACCAAATGTTGTTTCACAAATTAAAACTGTGGAAAATGATGGATATGATGCAATTCAATTAGCATTTGATACAAAAAGAGAAAAACTTTCAAATAAACCTGAAATGGGTCATCTAAAAAAAGCAAACACATCACCTAAGCGCTTCTTAAAAGAAATCAGGGGAGTAGATGTTAATAACTATACTCTTGGTCAAGAAATCAAAGCTGATATCTTTACTGAAGGCGAATTAGTTGATGTAACTGGTACAAGTAAAGGTAAAGGTTACCAAGGTGTAATTAAACGTCATAATCAAAGTAGAGGTCCTATGGGACATGGCTCTCAATATCATAGAGGCGTAGGTTCTCTTGGAACAATGAGACCAATGCGTGTACTTAAAGGTAAGAAATTACCAGGACATATGGGTAGTGAAGTTGTAACAGTTCAAAACTTAGAAGTTGTTATGATTGATCTTGAAGAAAATGTTATCTTAGTTAAAGGTAATGTTCCAGGTCCTAAAAAGTCTTTAGTTATAATAAAATCAGCTATTAAAAATGAAGGTGTAGTAAAAGAAGCTATTGATTTAGTTTCATTTGAAGAACCAAAAACTGATGAAGTTTCAGAAGAAGTTACACTTACTGAAGAAACAGTTACTGAAGAAGAAAAACAAGAATCATCACAAGAATAATAAATGTGAATAATTCAAAATTATTAAATTTAAAATATTGTGATGAAAGGAGGAAGAAAAATGCCTAAAATAGCTCTTTTAAATATAAAAGGTGAAAAAATTAAAGACATAAAACTAAATGACGAAGTATTTGGAATAGAACCAAATAATCAAACAATATATGATGCAGTAGTACTTAAGAATGCGTCAATGAGACAAGGTACACATAGTACAAAAACAAGAAGTGAAGTTTCTGGTGGTGGAAGAAAACCATGGAGACAAAAAGGAACAGGTAATGCTCGTCAAGGATCAATCCGTGCACCTCACTTTGTAGGTGGTGGAGTAGTATTTGGACCAACAACAAATAGAAACTACACTAAAAAACAAAATAGAAAAGAAAGAAGATTAGCTTTAAAATCAGCTTTAACTCATAAAGCAAATGCAAAAGAAATTATAGTTGTTGAAAACTTTATAGTTGATACACCTAAAACAAAAGACTTTATGAAATTATTAGAAACTTTAAAAATAAGTGGTAAATCATTAATTGTTGTAAAAGAATTAACTGATAACTTAATTTTAGCTTCTCGTAATTTAAGTGATGTTAAAGTAATCGAAACTCATGAAATAAACACTTATGATGTTATGAACTATACTAATTTAGTTATGACTGAAGAAGCTGTTAAAATGCTTGAGGAGGTACTTAAATAATGATAGGAAGTTATAGAGATATTATTATCGCACCTGTTATTACTGAAAAAAGTGCAAAAATAGCAGAAAAAGGCGATAAAATCGTTTTAAAAGTTAGAAACGATGCTAACAAAGTACAAATAAAACAAGCAGTTGAAAAGATTTTCAATGTTAAAGTTTTAAGAGTAAATACAATTAACGTTAAACCAAAATATAAAAGAGTTGGACGTTATGCAGGGACTACAAGCCGTTACAAAAAAGCAATTGTAACATTAGCTGAAGGTAGTCAAATAGAATTATAGGAGGTGTAAAATATGGCAATAAAACATTACAATCCAGTTACACCTGGGCAAAGAAAAAAGAGTACATTAGTTAATGAAGAAATTACAAAAAGTACTCCAGAAAAAAGTCTACTTACAAAAATGAATAAGAGAAGTGGACGTAATAACCAAGGTAAAATTACTGTAAGACACCAAGGTGGTGGAGAAAAAAGAAAATATCGTATAATTGATTTCAAAAGAAATAAATTTGATATTGAAGGTACAGTAGCATCAATAGAATATGATCCAAATAGAAGTGCTAATATAGCTTTAATTAATTATGTAGATGGTGAAAAAAGATATATAATTGCACCTAAAGGATTAAAAGTAGGAAATAAAGTTATTTCTGGTGAAAATGTAGATATAAAAGTTGGTAATACTTTACCACTTATGAATATACCAGTTGGTACAGTAGTACATAATATTGAAATGAGACCAGGAAAAGGCGGACAAATCGCAAGAAGTGCTGGACAAAGTGCTCAAATTCTTGGTAGAGAAGATAAATATGTACTTGTTAGATTATCATCAGGTGAAACAAGAAAAATACTTGGAACTTGTATGGCTACAATTGGTGAAGTTGGTAATGAAGATTATTCATTAGTAAGACTTGGTAAAGCAGGTAGAACAAGACATATGGGTATAAGACCAACAGTTCGTGGTTCTGTTATGAACCCTAATGACCATCCACATGGTGGTGGTGAAGGTAGAGCTCCAGTTGGTAGAAAACAACCTATGACTCCATGGGGTAAACCAGCACTTGGACTTAAGACTCGTAAGAATAAGAAAAGTTCTACAAAACTAATCGTTACTCGTCGTAACAGCAAATAAAGAAAGGAAAAATTAAAATGGCTAGAAGTTTAAAAAAAGGACCTTATGTATTCGATAGATTACTTAAAAAGGTTCAAGAAATGAATAAAAGTGGAAAAAAAGAAGTTATAAAAACATGGTCACGTCGTTCAACTATTTTTCCTGATTTTATTGGTCATACATTTGGTGTTCACAATGGTAAAGAATTCATTCCAGTTTATGTAACTGAAGATATGGTTGGACATAAATTAGGTGAATTTGCACCAACTCGTAAAAACGGTGGACATGGCGAAAATAAGAAGAAATAATAGTTTGAACTTTCAGGAAGGAGAGTTAAAGAATGGAAGCAAGAGCAACCGCTAGAACAGTCTTAATTGCACCAAGAAAAGCACGCTTAGTTGTAAATCTAGTACGTGGTAAAAGTGTAAATGATGCAATGGCTATATTAAATAATATTAATAAAAAAGCTTCTCGTATAACTAAAAAAGTTTTAGTATCAGCAACTGCTAATGCAGAAAACAACTTAAAATTAGATAAGAATAATTTATATATTAAAGAAGCTTATATAAATGATGGACCAATAATGAAAAGAAGAAGAATTGGTTCAAGATCACATGTTGATAGACATGATAAAAAAACAAGTCATATAACAATTGTTGTGGCTGAAAGAAATTAGTAAAGGAGGTTAATTTATGGGACAAAAAGTTAATCCAGCAGGTATGCGAATTGGTATTATTAAAGATTGGCAATCTAAATGGTATTCAAATAATAAAGATTTTGCTAGCTATTTAGCAACTGATATTAAAATAAGAAAATACTTAGAAAAAAGATTAAAAGATGCAGCTGTATCAAGTATTGCAATCCAAAGATCTAAAAATAAAACTGAAATCGTTATTTATACTGCAAAACCTGGAATAGTTATAGGTCATGGTGGAGAAGAAATCGAAAAGATTAAGAAAGAGTTAAATAAATTAACAGATGAAAATATCGTTATTTCAATATTTGAAATTAAAAATCCAGATATGGTAGCTCAACTTGTTGCAAATAATATTGCTAAACAAATAGAAAATCGTGGTTCATATAAAATGGCTCAAAAAAGAGCAATTAGAAATACTATGAAAGCAGGAGCTAAAGGTATTAAAACTATGGTTTCTGGACGTTTAAATGGAGCAGATATCGCTCGTGCTGAAGGGTATAATGAAGGTACAACACCTTTACATACATTAAGAGCTGATATTGATTATGCTACTGCAGAAGCTGATACTACATTTGGTAAAATTGGAGTTAAAGTATGGATATATAAAGGTGAAATACTTCCTAAAAAAAATGTAAAAGGAGGTAATAGACATGCCATTAATGCCAAAAAGAACTAAATATAGAAAACCTCATAGACAATATTATGAAGGAAAAGCAAAAGGAAATACAACACTTCACTTTGGAGATTATGGTCTTCAAGCTAAAGAAGGTGCTTGGGTAACAACTCAACAAATCGAAGCTGCTCGTGTTGCGATGACTCGTTACATGAAACGTGGAGGTAGAGTATGGGTAAATATATTCCCACATTTATCTTTAACTAGAAAACCTGCAGAAACTCGTCAAGGTAAAGGTAAAGGTAATCCAGAATTATGGGTTGCAGTAGTAAAAGAAGGCAAAATCATGTTTGAAATTGCTGATGTATCAGAAGAAGTAGCAAGAGAAGCACTTCGTTTAGCTATGCACAAATTACCAATGAAGTGTAAATTTGTAAAAAAAGAAGAAAGTGGTGAAGTAAATGAAGGCTAAAGAATTAAGAGAATTAACCACTGAAGAACTAGTGAAGAAAGAAGAAGAATTAAAAGAAGAGTTATTTAATTTACGTTTTGCAAGTGCAACTGGTAATTTAGAAAAACCTTCAAGAATGAATGAAGTTAGAAAGACTATCGCAAGAATAAAATTAGTTATTCGCGAACGCGAAATAGAAAATAAGTAGGAGGATGGAAGTATGGAAAAAATACGCAAAGAGGTTGTTGGTACTGTTATAAGCGCTAAAAATGACAAGACAATAACAGTTAAATCTGAAACATATCGTAAACATCCATTATATAATAAACGTGTTAAAGTATCTAAAAAATATACTGCACACGATGAATTTAATAAAGCTAAAGTAGGAGATAAAGTACGTATTGTAGAGACTAGACCATTATCAAAAACAAAGAGATATGAACTAGTTGAAATTGTTGAAGAAGCAATAATTTTATAATCTCTGTACTTAGAAGGAGGATTAATTATGATTCAACAAGAAAGTCGCCTTAAGGTGGCAGATAACTCAGGAGCTAAAGAATTATTAGTAATTAGAGTTCTTGGTGGAAATAAACAATTTGGTAGTATTGGTGATGTTGTTGTAGGAGCAGTAAAAAAAGCAACACCAAATAGTACTATGAAGAGTAAGGTTGTTAAGGCCGTTATAATAAGAACAAAATCTGCTGTTAGAAGAGAAGATGGTTCTTATATAAGATTTGATGACAATGCATGTGTAATCATAAAAGACGATAAGAGTCCAGCTGGTACACGTGTACTTGGTCCAGTAGCACGTGAACTTCGTGATTTAGGATATATGAAAATTGTATCTTTAGCAAAAGAAGTGCTATAGGATTTTAAGGAGGATAACATGAACTTAAAAGTAGGAGATAAAGTAGTGGTTATCGCTGGTAAAGATAAAGGTAAAGAAGGAAAAATTATCAAAACATTAAGAAATGATAATAAAGTAGTTGTAGAAGGTGTTAACATGATAACAAAACATGTTAAACCAAATGCACAAAACGAAAATGGTGGAATAATCAAAATGGAAGCACCAATTCATGTATCTAATGTTATGATCATTGATCCAAAAACTAAAAAAAGAACCAGAATAGCACATGAAATTGATGATAAAGGAAAAAAACAAAGAATTTCAGTAAAATCTAAAGAAAGACTTAATTAAGTGGAAGGAGGGTATTTATGAACCGCCTAAGAGAAAAATATGTAAATGAAATAGTTCCAAATTTAACTAAAAAATATAATTATACTTCAATTATGGAAGTACCAAAATTAGAAAAGATTGTTATTAACATTGGTGTAGGTGATGCTACAACAAATAGTAAATTACTTGATGCTGCTGTTAATGAACTTGAATTAATAACAGGTGCAAAACCAGTAATAACTAAAGCTAAAAAATCAATAGCTGGATTTAAATTAAGAGAAGGTCAAGCAATTGGTTGTAAAGTAACATTACGTGGAGAAAAAATGTGGACATTCTTAGAAAAATTAATTAGAATATCACTTCCTCGTGTTCGTGACTTTAGAGGAGTTAATCCAAAAGCTTTTGACGGTAGAGGTAATTATACATTAGGAATTAAGGAACAAATGATTTTTGCAGAAATAGAATACGATAACATTGTTAAGAGTCGTGGTATGGATATTGTTTTTGTTACAACAGCAAAAACTAATGAAGAAGCATTTGACTTATTAGATGGAATCGGAATTCCTTTTAGAAAGTAATAGGAGGATATTAAAGTGGCAAAGAAAAGTATGATTGTAAAATCACAAAAAGAACAAAAGTACAAAGTAAGAGAATATACTCGTTGCGCAAGATGTGGTAGACCACATTCAGTACTTAAAAAATATGGTATCTGTCGTATTTGTTTCAGAGAACTTGCATACAAAGGACAAATACCAGGTGTTAAAAAATCTAGTTGGTAGGATGAAGGGAGGATATTATGGTAGTATCATGTCCAATAGCTGATATGCTTACAAGAATTCGTAATGCTAATCAAATGCGTTATGAAACAGTAGAAATGCCTACTTCAAAAATGAGAGTAGAAATAGCAAGCATATTAAAAAATGAAGGTTTTATTAAAGACTTTAAAGAAGAAAAAAATGATGTACAAGGTACACTTGTAATAACTTTAAAATATGCAGAAAATAAAGAAAGAGTAATTTCTGGATTAAAATGTATTTCAAAACCAGGTTTAAGAGTTTATGCTAAAGCTGATAATATTCCAAGAGTATTAAATGGTTTAGGTATAGCAATTATATCAACTTCTAAAGGTGTAATGACTGATAAAGAAGCAAGAAAAGAAAATATTGGTGGAGAAGTATTAGCATATATATGGTAAAAAAATATAATAAGGAGGCTTAAAAATGAGTCGTATTGGTAACAGAGAAATTAAAGTTCCTACTGGTGTTACAGTAGAAAATAATGATAATGTTGTTACTGTTAAAGGGCCTAAAGGTGAATTATCTTACGAAGTAAATAAAGACTTAAAAGTTAATGTATTAGAAGGCACAGTTACAGTTGAAAGACTAAAAGAAGACAAGCAAACAAAAGCAATGCATGGAACAACTAATGCAATAATAACTAATATGATTGAGGGAGTAAATTCAGGTTTCTCTAAGGGACTAGAAATTATCGGTGTTGGTTACCGTTTCACATTAAAAGGCAACACTTTAGTAGTAAATGCTGGTTACTCACATCCAGTTGAACTTGAAATCCCAGCAGGATTACAAGTTGAATCAGTAAGCAATACTGAAATCGTAATTAAAGGTATTAATAAAGAATTAGTTGGTGAATTTGCTGCTAATATTAGAAAAATAAGAAAACCTGAACCTTATAAGGGTAAGGGTATACGTTATAAAGGTGAATATATCCGTCGTAAAGAAGGAAAGAAAGCATCTAAATAGTAGAAAAGGAGAATCTTACATATGATAAAAAAAGTATCTCGTAATGAATCACGTGTTGCAAGACATGAACGCGTAAGAAGAAAAATCAGTGGTACAAAAGATATTCCAAGATTAAACGTATTTAGATCTGCTAAAAATATCACTGCTCAAATTATTGATGATGAAGCTGGATATACTTTAGTTTCTGCATCAAGTATGGATAAGGATTTAAAATTATCTAATGGTGGTAATGTAGAAGCAGCTAAAAAAGTTGGAGAAGCTATTGCAAAGAAAGCAACAAAAGCAGGAATTAAAAATGTTGTTTTTGATAGAGGTGGATACCTATATCATGGAAGAGTAAAAGCATTAGCTGAATCTGCACGTGAAAATGGATTAGAATTCTAAAGGAGGGTAACTAATGGAAAAGAAATTTAATAACCCACGTAGTAATAAAGATGAATTCAATGATGAAGTTATTGATCTTCGTCGTGTTACTAAAGTAACAAAAGGTGGTCGTACTTTACACTTTTCAGCAACAGTAGCTGTTGGAGATGGAAAAGGACGTATTGGAATAGGTTCTGGAAAATCAAATGAAGTTACAGAAGCTATTAAAAAAGCTAGAATGCAAGCTGTAAAAAATGTTCATAAAATTGAAATAATTGATGGACGTACAATTTCTCATGAAATGATAGGAACAAATGGAGCAGCAAGAGTTTTACTTAAACCTGCTAAAGCTGGTACTGGTATTATTGCTGGTGGACCAGTTAGAACAGTTCTTGAACTTGCTGGACTTAAAGATATCGTTTCAAAATCACTTGGATCTAATACTAAAATTAATACTGCAAGCGCAACTATGAATGCATTACTTGCACAAAAATCTGCAAGTCATGTAGCTAAATTAAGAGGAAAAACAGTAGAGGAGATTTTAGGATAATGAAATTACATGAACTAAGATATAATGAAGGATCTATAAAAGATGCTAAAAGAGTAGGTAGAGGAACAAGTAGTGGAAATGGTAAAACTTCAGGTAGAGGTCAAAAAGGACAAAATTCACGTAGTGGTGGAGGAGTAAGAATTGGCTTTGAAGGTGGACAAAATCCATTATTCAGAAGAGTTCCAAAAAGAGGATTCAATAATTACAATTTTGCAGTAAGATATGCAGTAATTAACTTAAGTGATTTAGAAAGATTTGATGATGGTGCAGTAGTAACACCAGAAATATTAAAAGAAATTGGGCTTGTAAAAAAACAACTTGATGGTGTAAAAGTTTTAGGTAATGGTACTTTAACTAAAAAATTAACAGTTAAAGCAACTATGTTCTCTAAGACAGCAAAAGAAAAAATTGAAAAGATTGGTGGAAAAGCTGAGGTGATTTAAGATGTTTGCTACATTTAAGCAAATCTTTGCACCTAGAAATAAAGAATTAAGAAAAAGAATATTATTTACACTGGGTGCTTTAGCAGTGTTTGTTATTGGAACTAATATCAAAATTCCTGGTACTAATTCTATAGATAGTGATTTAGGATTTCTTGAGTTATTAAATGTTATGGGTGGTGGTGCTATGAAGAAGGCATCAATACTAGGTTTAGGTGTAACGCCTTATATTAGTGCATCTATAATAATACAATTATTTTCTATGGATATAATTCCTTACTTTTCAGATTTAGCAAAAGAAGGTTATACAGGTAGAAAAAAATTAAATACAATAACAAGATATTTAGGAATAGCTATAGCATTTATACAAGGATTAATCTTAGCAGTAGGAATTGTTGGTTCTAATGCTAATGCGTTAGAATATGTTCGAGTTTCTGTTATTTTAACAGCAGGTACAGCATTCTTACTATGGATTGGTGATCAAATAACTCAAAAAGGTGTAGGAAATGGAACATCATTAATTATCATGTCTGGTATAGTTGCATCACTTCCATATATGATGAGTGAAGCATTTAAGACATTCGTTTTAAGTAATGATAATCTATTTATAGGTATAATGACATTTGTGGTATATATAGCAATATATGTTGCAGTTGTAGTAGGTGTTGTATTTATTCAAGAATCAGAAAGAAGAATTCCAATACAATATTCTAATAGAACAGCAAGTGCATATGGTGCTAAACAAACTTATATACCATTTAGAGTAAATGCAGCAAATGTTATGCCAGTAATATTTGCATCAACTTTAATCGCAATTCCGCAAACACTAGCAAATTTTATTAAAAGTGAAGGCTATATAAAATTTGTAAATAATTATTTAAATTATAATACAGTAGTAGGACTTATAATTTACTTATTATTAATAATATTCTTTTCATATGCATACACATTGCTTCAATTTAGACCAGGTGAAATAGCTTCTAATTTACAAAAAAATGGAGGTTATATTCCAGGTATAAGACCAGGTGATGAAACTAAAAATTATATTAAAACAATACTAATTAGAATAACTACTTATGGTGGATTATTCTTAGTAGTAATAGCAGCATTACCAATTTTATTTGCTAACTATTCTAGTGTTGAAAATGCTAATATAACTTTAGGTGGTACTGGATTATTAATCGTAGTAGGTGTAGCACTTGAAACTTATAAACAAATTGAAAGTACTCTAAGCCAGAAAGAATACAAGAGGAGATTTTAATGGGTAATATACTATTAATATCTGCTCCTGGAGCTGGTAAGGGAGTTGTATCAAAATATTTAAAAGAAAAATATAATTATAAACATGTATCTATGGGTAATTTACTTAGAGAAGAAGCAAAAACAAATAAAACTATAAATGAAACTTTGAAAACAGGTGCATTTGTAGATAATAATATAGTATATGGCTTACTTGAAAAAATACTAAAAGAAGATAATAAATCAAATTATGTATTTGAAGGATTCCCAAGAGATTTAAATCAAAATTCTGAATTTGAGAAAATATTAAAAAAATATGATATAATTCTTGATAGAGTTATATATGTTTATATAGAAAAAGAAATAGCAGAAAAAAGAATTACAGGAAGACTTATGTGTTCTAATTGTAATGAAATTTATAACAAATATTTTGATGATGTAAGTGATAATAAATGTAAAGTTTGCGGTTTTAATCTAATCAAAAGAAATGATGATAAAATTGAAACATATGAAGCAAGATATGATACATTTGTTAACAAAACATTACCATTAGTAGATTACTATAAGAATAAAAATATGTTATATACTATTTTTAATAATGAAACTATAGATAAAACATATAATCAAATAGATGTATTAATGGAAAAGGGAGATGAATAATATATGATAACAATCAAATCTCCAAGAGAAATAGAACTAATGAGGGTTGCAGGAAATATTGTTTATGAAACACATCAATTTTTAAAACCTTACATTAAGCCAGGAGTAAAAACTATTGATTTAGATACTATGGCAGAAAAATTTATCAGAAGTAAAGGAGCAACTCCTTCTTGCAAAGGTTATGAAGGATTTCCATATACATTATGTATATCAGTAAATGATGAAGTAGTACATGGATTTCCAAGTAATTATGCATTAAAAGATGGTGATATTGTTACTTTAGATATATGTGCATGTTATAAAGGATATCATGGTGATTCTGGATGGACATATGTTGTAGGTCACATAAGTGATGAAGATAAATTTTTAATGGAACATACGGAGAAAGCTCTATATGAAGGTATTAAATATGCAAAAGCTGGTAATAGAATAGGCGATATTTCAAATGCAGTTCAAAATTATGCAGAAGCGCATAATTTAGGTGTAGTTCGTGAACTTTGTGGCCATGGTATTGGAAGCAATTTACACGAAGATCCAGATGTTCCCAATTATGGTAAGGCAGGAACTGGTCCTTTATTAAAAAAAGGAATGGTTATAGCTATAGAACCAATGCTTACATTTGGTGATGAGAGTGTTTATGTTGATGATAATGAGTGGACTATAAAAACTGATGATGGAAGTAGGGCTGCTCACTTTGAGCACACAGTATTAATTACTGATGGCGAACCAGAAATCTTAACAGGAGAGTGTAAAAATGGCAAAAAGTGATGTAATCGAGGTCGAAGGTAAAGTAATAGACGTTTTACCAGGTGGTAAGTTTAAAGTAGAACTTCAAAATAAATGCACTGTAGAAGCTCATGTTTCTGGTAAAATACGAATGAATAACATTCGCATCTTACCAGGTGATACAGTAGTTATTGAATTATCACCGGCCGATATAACACATGGGCGTATAATATGGAATAAGAGATAATGGAGGTATATTATGAAAGTTAGAGCTTCAGTAAAACCAATCTGCGATAAATGCAGAGTAATCAAAAGAAAAGGTGTTGTAAGAGTTATTTGTAGTAACCCAAAACACAAACAAAGACAAGGTTAATAGGAGGTGTAATATATGGCACGTATTAAAGGTATCGATCTTCCAAATGAGAAGAGAATTGAAATAGCATTAACTTATATTTATGGTATTGGTAGAAGTCTATCAAATCAAATATTAGCAAATGCAAATGTTGATAAAAATAAAAAAGCTAAAGATTTAACTAGTGATGAACAAGCAAGAATTCGTGAAGAAATAGATAAACACTTAGTTGAAGGTGACTTAAGAAGAGAAGTTAGTCTTAATATTAAGACTAAAATGGAAATAGGTTCTTACCAAGGTATTCGTCATAAAAAAGGATTACCAGTTAGAGGTCAAAGTACTAGAAGTAATGCAAGAACTCGTAAAGGTAGAGGTAAGACAGTAGCTAATAAAAAGAAATAATAATTAATATATAAAGGAGGTTATTTTTATGGCTTACAAAGCAAGAAAACGTAAAGTAAAGAAAAATATTCCTACTGGATGCGTACATATTCAAGCAACATTCAATAATACAATAATAACTATTACTGACGAAGATGGTAATGCAGTTAGTTGGGCTTCAGCAGGTACTATAGGTTATAAAGGAAGCAAGAAATCAACACCATATGCATCTCAAATGGCAGCAGAAGCAGCAGCAAAAGCAGCTTATGATGCAGGTATGAGAAAAGTTGATGTACTTGTTAAAGGTTTAGGTTCAGGAAGAGAAACTGCAATTCGTTCTTTATCAGTTGCAGGACTTGAGATTGCATCAATTTCAGATGTAACACCAATACCACATAATGGATGTCGTCCACCAAAACGTCCACGTGGATAATAAAAATAGTTAAGGGAGTGTGTTTATGATAAAATTTGAAAAACCACAATATAAAGTAACAGAATATGTAGAAAGTAATAACTATGGTAAGTTTGAAATCGAACCACTTGAAAGAGGTTTCGGAACAACAATAGGTAATGCTCTAAGAAGAGTTATGTTATCTAGTTTACCAGGAAGCGCAATTACATCTGTATTAATTGATGGAGTAATGCATGAATTCCAAACTATCGATGGTATAATGGAAGATGTTACTACAATTGTACTTAATTTAAAAAATGTAGTTGTAAAAAATAATAGTGAAGAAGATCAAGTAATTAGATTAATAACTAATAAAGAAGGCGTTGTTACTGCAGGTGACATTGAATGCCCTTCAGATGTTGAAATCATGAATAAAGATCAAGTAATTGCAACTATTGTTAAAGGCGGAAGCTTAAATATGGAAATGACTGTATCTAATGGTCGTGGATTTGTTAGAGCAGAAGCTAATAAAAAATTACTAAAAGATTTAAAAGTAGGAACAATTGCAATAGATTCTTCATATTCTCCAATTGAAAGAGTTAATTGGTATGTTGAGGATGCTCGTGTTGGACAAGCAACAAATTACGATAAATTAATATTAGAAGTATGGACAAATGGTTCTATGAAACCAGAAGAATCAATCGCTTTAGCATCAAGAATATTAATTGAACACTTAGAAATAATAGCTAATGTTAATGAAATAGCAGATATTACTGGTCTTATGTCTGAACAAGATGAAGATCCAAGAGTAAAAGCACTTGAAACATCTATAGACGATATGGAATTTTCAGTAAGAGCTTATAACTGCTTAAAGAGATCTGGTATTAATACAATGCAAGATTTAGTTAACAGAAAAGAAAGCGACATGATGAAAATTAGAAACTTAGGAAAGAAATCATTAAAAGAAGTACTAGATAAAGTAAGAGAAATGGGATTATCTTTCAAAAATGATGATTAATAGGAGGATAAAAGAATGGCTTATAGAAAATTAGGAAGAGATAACAAACACAGACGTGCTATGCTTGCAAACCTAACTAAAACAGTTATCATAAATGAATCAATTGAAACTACAGAAACTCGTGCTAAAGAAGTAAGAAAATTTGTAGATAAAATGATTACTTATGCTAAAAAAGGCGATTTAGTATCTAGAAGAAAAGCATATGCATTCCTTCATAATGATAAAGCTTGTGTTGAAAAATTATTTAACGATCTTGCTAAAAGATATGAAGGTAGAAATGGTGGATACACTAGAATAATTAAATTACAAGAAAGAAAAGGCGACGATGCACTAGTTGTTATACTTGAATTAGTATAACAAAGCATCCGCTTTTTTTTGCATTTATCGACATATTATTTGCCTAAATTTCATTGACATTGCTAACATAAATTGGTATACTTATAGTTAGAATAAGAGGTGCGTGTGTGATGGAAGAAATCATTGATATCGATGAATTAGCAGAAAAAGAAGAAAATGAAAAATTAAAAGAATATTTAAAAGAAGATGAAACAGTATCAAAAGAACTTTCAGACAAAATTGAAGAACTAACAAACGAAAAAGCAAAGTTATCAGATAAAAATACTGAAATAAAAGAAAAAGAAGATTCATTAAGGGATAAATTAACTCATGATGCATCTACTGATGAAATAAGAAAAATCGCAGATGAAATTGATGAGATGAAAGCAGAAATGACTTCTATTAGTGAAAATATAGATAAGCTAGAAAAAGAATTAAAAGAAATAATAGAAGCAAAAACAAAAACAGAAAAAACAAAAAAACAATATAAAGAAAAAGTTAGTTCAACAATTGATGAATATGAAAAGAAAATATCTACTATAGAAGCTGCTATTAAAGTGTGTGATAATGAGTATTTAAAAAAAGCACAAGAAGAAGAACTTCAAAGAATGAAAGATACTCTAGAAGGATTAAAAGAAGATAGAAGTAAGGAACTTAAAGAAGCTTTAGGAAGCACTATTAAAGAAGAAAATACAGTAGAAACAAATGATACTGTAATACCAGAAGTAGAAGTTTCACCTATAAATAATGAACCATTATTTAATAATGATATTGTTTTACCAAAAGAAGAACCAAAGGTAGAGCCTATAACTGATACTCCAGTAGATTTAAATATAGATCTTACTTTACCAACAGATGTAGAAAATACAAATTCTTTAAATGCAGAAACTAAAGATGAAGAACCATTAGTTAATTTAGGTGAAGATTTACCAAATATTAATGAACCTGCTATAGATGAACCAAAAATAGAAGATATAAAACCTTCTATAGATTTAAGTGATTTAGCATCATTTAGTAATGTTACTGAACTTAATACTAATAAAGGTACTAAGATAACAAAGACAGATATAGTTTCAGATGAAAAAGTAAGTCAAATATTTTCATCAAGAGGAATAATTCCTATTGTATATGATTATTTAGAAAATCAAAGCAAGGTAGGTGCGTAATATGAATATAAAACATACTATAATAACTTTAGAAGATAATAAAAAATACTTTGTACTTGATGAAATAAATTATAATGAAAAAGATTATGCATTAATAATAAATGTTGATAATCAATCAGATATTAAAATAATGGAAAAGACTTCTAATGAAGATTTACTTGAAGTAGAAGATGAAACATTAGTAAATGAATTAAAATCTAAATTTAAAGAAGAAGTACAAAATACTCAAAAATTATATGCATAGTTTAGAAAATCTAGTAAAATAGATTTTCTTTTTTTTATATTTAATGTATAATAGGTTTCATGATTGTTAAAACTTATGTATTTAAGTTATAAAGTGGTGAAGTATATGAATTTAATTAGTGTATCAAATCTTACGTATTATCTTGGTAAGAAAAAGATATTTGATAATATTAGTCTTAGTATTAATGATGACTCATTTATTACAATTGCGGGATCTAATTCATCTGGTAAGACAACTCTTTTAAAATTACTTTCAGGTAATTTAATGACTGAAAATATAATACAAATAGATAATACATTAATTAATAGTGAAAATAAGGAAATAATAGATAAAAAAGTATGTCTATTTTCTATAAATAATAAATATTATTCTAAGACTGTATTAGATGAATTATTACTTGATTCAAAAGATGATAGTTATAAAAGTATAAATAAAATAAAATCTTATTTAATAGAATTTGGTTTAATTAATTATATAGATGAATCACCACAGGTATTAAATTATATAGAAAGACAAAAAATATCTTTAATAAAAGCATTACTTAAAGAATCTAAAGTATTGCTTCTTGATAATATATTTTGTTATTTTGATAAGTATTCAAAAATTGAATTTATAACACTTTTAAAAAAATATCAGTCTATATATAATTTTTCTATTATTCTAACTATAAATAACCTAGAGGATTCAATTTTTTCAGATAGATTAATAGTAATTGATAGTGGAAGTATTTTGCTTGATGGTGCGCCTGAAAACATATTTAAAGAAGAAAAATTATTAAAATTAGTCGGACTAAATGTTCCTATAAATTATGAATTATATAGTAAATTAAAATTATATGATCTTATCGAAGGGTCATCTTTTGACATAGATGATATGGTGAATGAATTATGCAAATAAATATAGAAAATGTCACATATAATAAACTTAAAAACATAAATACGAAAATAGAAGATAATAAAATAACAGGAATAATAGGTAGACTCGGTAGTGGTAAAACAGATTTAACTTTATTAATATCTGGATATATAAAAGGAGAAAAAGGTACTATTAATTATAATAAAGATATTCAAAGTAGTGATATAGGTATAATATCTAATTTTTCTTATGATGACATGTTATATGGTACAGTAAAAGAATTTATTAAAAGAGATTCTATTAAATATAATTATAAATTATCAGATATAGATAATAGGGTAGATGAAATACTTAAGATGGTAGGATTATCAAATGATATATTAAATAAATCTGTTTTTAGTATAAGTACAAGTGAAAAAACAAGAGTAATATTATCTCAAATATTACTATATAATCCAGAACTTATAATATTAGATAGTGCATTTGAAGAACTTGATTCAAAGTCTAGAACTAAATTATTTAAATTATTAATTAAATTAAAAAAATTTTATAATAAAACTATAATAATTACTTCTTCAAATATAGATGCAATATATGAATTATGTGATAATTTAATATTACTTGATAATAATAATATAGTATTTTATGGTGATAAATATAGTGCATTTAATAGTGAAGAAGTACTAAATAATCCTTTTATAATAAAACCTACTGTAATCGAAGTAAAAGAAAAGATAAAAGAAAAATTAGGTAAAGATTTAGGCAATAATGATTCTATAAATGAACTTATTAAAGCAATATATAGGGAAGTAAGGTGATAATTTTGGCTAGATATTTAATAAACTTTTCATATGATGGGACTAATTATAATGGTTATCAAAAACAAAAAGGTTTAAATACAATTCAAGGTAAAATAGAAGATGCTCTAAAATATATAAATAATGGCAAATATACAAAGATTCATGCATCTGGAAGAACAGATGCCCATGTTCATGCAATTAATCAGTATGCACACGCAGATATAGATGTAAAAATTACTGAATATAAGCTAAAGTGCGCATTAAATAGTTTATTACCAAATGATATATATATAAAAGGTACTAAATTAGTTAATGATAATTTTCATGCAAGATATATGGTTGAAAGTAAAGAATATATTTATAAATTAAATTTAAAAGAATATAATCCATTTGAAAGAAATTATGTATATCAATATTGTAAACCTCTAGATATAGATAGCATGAAAAAAGCAATAAAGTATTTTATTGGTGAACATGATTTTACTACATTTTCATCTAATGAAGATAGAAAAGAAAATAATGTTAGGACCATTTTTAAGGCTGAAATAGAGGAAAAAGATAATTATGTAACAATTTCATTTAAAGGTACTGGTTTCTTAAAATATATGGTTAGAATTATGGTTGGAGCGCTTATTATGGTAGGTGAAGGTAAGATAAAACCAAATGATATAGAAGAAATGTTTAAAAGAAAAGATAAATCACTTGTAAAAATAACTGCAAATCCAGAAGGATTATATTTAAAAAATGTAGAATATAAAAAAATATAGAGCTTTCTATATTTTTTTTAGTCACGATCTTCAATAACATCGATTAATAACTTTATATTTATAATTCCACATATACCAACAATAATATATATGATTTTTGTAAATATACCAGTCGCACCACCAAATATTAATGCAACTAAATTAAAATCAAATAAACCAACTAATCCCCAGTTAATCGCACCAATAATTGTAAATGTTAATGCAATTGCTTGTAATGCTTTCATTTATAATCCTCCTTTTATGTAACTTCATTAATTATAATAAACATAAAAATTAAAATTATTCACGAATATTTGATATAAATTAAAATATAATTAATTGAAAAACAAAAAAGAGGTGAAAGATTGAAAAAAATATTTTTAACAGGATTATTTTTATGTTTATTTCTTTTGACAGGTTGTGGTAAATATAGTGAGAAAACAATAGTTAAAGATTTAAATAAAAAAATAAATGCTGTAACTGGATATCACATTGAAGGTACAATGGAGATATATAATGGTGAAGATGTTTATACTTATGATGTAGATTCTTCATATGAAAATGATAATTATAGAGTTAGCTTAACTAACAAGTTAAATAATCATGAACAAATAATACTAAGAAATGCAGATGGAGTTTATGTACTTACACCATCACTTAATAAAAGTTTTAAATTTCAAAGCAATTGGCCAGAAAACAATTCACAAGTATATATATTAAAATCTATACTAACAGATATAAATAAAGATGAAAATATAAAATTAGAAGAAAAAAATGGTAAATATATACTAAATACAAAAATCAGTTATTCAAACAATAAAAATCTAAATAATCAAAAAATATATATGGATAAAAAATTAAACTTTGAAAAAATAGAAGTATTTGATGAATCAGGTAACAAACAAATAAAAATGACATTTGATAATATTGATCTAAAAGCAACATTTAATAATAAATACTTCTCAACTAGTGAAAACATGAAAACTGTAGATATTACTGAAAATAATGATAGAAAGGCAAATGATGAACTTGATAATAAATCAAGTACAAGTGCAGCAAATAATAATAATGAAGAAATGAGTGAATCACAAAATAAAACTACTGAAAGTACAAATAGTGAGAAAACAGAAAATTCTGAAAGAAAAGAAAGTACTAAAACAGAATCAAATACAAAGGCAAATGAAACAATTTCAATAGAAGATACAGTATATCCAATGTATTTACCAAGTGGCACATATCTAAGTAATGAAGAATCAGTAAGTAAAGAAGATGGTGAAAGAATAATATTAACATTTGCAGGAGAATCTCCATTTATATTAGTAGAAGAAACTATTAGTAAATCAGAAGAAACAGAAATTATACCAGTTTATGGAGAACCTACAATATTAGTTGATACAGTAGGAGCATTATCAGATTCATCAGTAAACTTTATCTCAAATGGTATAGAATACTATATTGCATCTGAAAGTATGACAATGCAAGAAATACTTGAAGTAGCACAATCTATAAGCTCAGTACCAGTTATGAAATAAAATAGATAGAAATATCTATTTTTTTATGTTATAATTTATTTGGTGAAGAAAAATGAGTAAAAAACAAATAATGAAAAATATTGAAAGAAATTCAAAAAATAATATTAAAAGTAGTGAGGAAAAAGATACATTTTATAAATTTGTTACTAGTTTAGCAGGAATAATACTAGTATTAATATTATGTTACTTAATTATAGGAATATTTGTTACTAAAGAAATAAATTTTAATAAAGATAGTAAAGATGACAATAAAACAAGTGAAGTAACAATAGATAATAGTACAATAACTATGGGACAGATATTTGAACAAAAAGAAGAAACATATTATGTTGTAGTTTATGATGTTAGTAGTAAATTAACTAATTTATCAACATTCGTATCAAATTATAAAAGCAAAGAAGGAAGCAATGCTATTTATACTGTGGATAGCTCAAAAAAATTTAATTCTAGCTATATAGTAACAGAAAATAGTAATAAAAATCCTACATCTTATTCAGATTTAAAAGTAATAAGTCCAACACTAATAAAAATAGATAATAAAAAAGTAACTTCATATATTGAAGGTGAAGATGCGATTAAAGATGTTTTAAAAAATTAGTAAACTAAGTAAAAACTATGTAAAAACTATTTTATAATAGTTTTTTTTGTGGTATTATTTTATTGTAGAAAAGAGTGATGATATGAACGAAAATAAAATGAAAGGTTATATTAAACAGGCAATAATAATAGTTGTTTCTATCATGGTCGGTTCAGTAATAACAATGTTTATAAAAGATACAAATTGTACTGATAGTAAGATAAATTTATCAGGTAATTCACATTCTGAATTTGAACCACTTTATGAAGCATATGAAAGTATATTAAAAAATTATTATGACAAAGTTGATAGTGATAAATTAATTGATGGAGCATTAAATGGAATGATGGAATCTTTAGGTGATGAACATTCTATATATTTTGATAAAGAAAGTAAAGAAGCATTCAATCAAGAATTATCAGGATCATACTATGGAATAGGTGCAGAAATACAATTAAATTCTGATCAAACAATTTCAATAAGAAAAATATTTGATGATTCACCTGCTTATAAAGCTGGATTAAAAGCAAATGATGTTATTATAAGTGTTGATGGGGAAAGTGTAAAAGGAAAAAGTGCATCAGATGTCGCAACTATGATAAAAAAAGGAAAAAATAAAATTGCTGTAATTATAATAAAAAGAGATGGCAAGGAAGAAACATATAAAATAGCAAAAGAAAATGTAACATTATATTCAGTAAGTTCTGAAATGTTAAATGTAAATAATAAAAAAATTGGATATATTGGTGTAAGTATTTTTGGTGAGAAAACATATTCTCAATTTTCATCAGCATTAAGTAAATTAGAAAATGAAAATATGGAATCATTAATAATTGATTTAAGAGGTAATAGTGGGGGATATTTAACTACAGTAACAAGAATGCTTAATATTTTTATAGAAAAAGGTAATGTTATATATCAAATGCAAACACAAGATGGTGTAATGAAGTACAAAACAACATTATCTGGTCATAAATCATATAATATCGTTGTACTTGTGGATGAAAATAGTGCATCAGCTTCAGAAATAATGGCTTCTGCAATGCAAGAAGTTTATGGTGCTAAATTAGTGGGTAAAACTACATATGGAAAAGGTACAGTTCAAACAACAAGTGATTTATCTAATGGCGCTATGATAAAATATACAATAGAAAAATGGTTAACTGCAAATGGAAATTCAATAGACAAAGTAGGAGTTAAACCAGATTATGAAGTATCATTGTCTGAAAAATATAGTGAATCACCATCAAATGAAAATGATGATCAACTTCAAAAGGCAATAGAATTATTAAAATAAAATATAAAGATAAAATAAAATAAGGCACAAACCTTATTTTTTTGGTATAATGAAAGAGGTGATTATATGAATTATGGCGAAAAATATAATATACATGGATACAAACATAATGGCGAATTATATAAAGTTTGGGATGAAACAATATTTCTAGGGCAAACAAAAGATTATTATGTATTTGGAAATAACAAGATAAAAGTAACAGAAAAAGATGGAAGAAGTTGGAGAACAAAGGAACCTGCTATAATATTTTATTATAAAAAAAGATGGTTTAATGTAATTGCACAACTTAAAAAAAATGGTACATATTATTATTGTAATATATCATCACCAGTAATAATTGAAAACAATACGATAAAATTTATTGATTATGATTTAGATTTAAGAATATTTCCGGATGGTATGTATAAGGTATTAGATGAATCAGAATATGAATATCATAAAAGTAAAATGAAATATCCAAAAGAACTAGATAAAATTTTAAGATATGAACTTAATAGTCTTATAGAAATGTATAAAAATCATGAATTACCGTTTAGAGAAGAATTAATAGAGGAGTATAAAAATAAATATAAAGAATTTTTAAATAAATAGTTCTTTTTATTTTTTTTTAGAATATAATGTATTGTTAGTAAGAAAAATATACCAAAAAACTCCAAAAAATGGCACTTTTTAGGCCAAAAAACAAATTTTGACAAAAAAATTAAAAAAATTTTAAAAAAGTGTTGACACAAATATTTGATTATGGTATATTTAATGTGCGCTGTGAAAAGAAGCCTTAAAAACAAAGGAAAAACACAGATGTAAATGATCTTTGAAAACTGAGTAAAACGTCATGTTTTTTTGAGTAACTAGGATTAAACAAACTTAATTTTTATTGAGAGTTTGATCCTGGCTCAGGATGAACGCTGGCGGCATGCCTAAGACATGCAAGTCGAACGAAGTGGCC